>JAKEEW010000313.1 GCA_022616375.1 Sporichthyaceae bacterium | reverse complement strand
TCCCGACGCAACCGCACATACCCCTTCGCCACCCACCAAGAATCAACCACGATCAACACTCAAAGATCACGCCACGCCGGACCGATTCTGCGACAGGCTCTTCTCGGACGCCAGGGTCCCTGATCATGAACCGGGCTAGACCCGGCGGGTAGTGGCGGCGACCGCGAGCCGTTCCAGCGCGGCGCGGGCGGCCGGCTCGACCGTGGCGGCGGCTCGCAGCGCCTCCTGGGCCTGCCCGGTGCGCGCTTCGATCATCCGCTCCACCTCGGCGACGGCGCCGGTTTCGGTCAGGATCGTGCGCAGCCGGTCCACCCCGACCGGGTCGAGCACGCGATCGCCGAGCCCGGCGTCAAGAGCTGCCCTGGCGGCGGCGTCGGCCTGCCGGTAGGCCAGCGCTACCAGCACGGTCTGCTTGCCCTCGCGCAGGTCGTCGCCGGCCGGCTTGCCGGTCTCGACCGGGTCGCCGAACACGCCGAGAATGTCGTCGCGCAGCTGGAACGCCTCGCCGAGCGGCAACCCGTAGCCCGAGTAGGCGGCCACCAGCGCCGGGTCGGCACCGGCCAGCAGCCCACCCACGTGCAGCGGCCGCTCGATGGTGTACTTGGCCGCCTTGTACCGCACCACCCGCATCGCCGCGTCGACGTCGGGTCCGCCCCGGTGCTGGCCGAGCACGTCGAGGTACTGCCCGGCCATCACCTCGGTGCGCATGAGCTGGAACACCGGCTTGGCCCGGAACAGCGCGGTCACCGGCAGGCCGGACCGCTCGAACATCTCGTCGCACCAGGACAGGCACAGGTCGCCCAGAATGATCGCGGCGGCGGCACCGAACCCGTCGGCGTCGCCGGCCCAGCCGCGGCTGCGGTGCAGCGCGGCGAACCTGCGGTGCGCAGCGGGCCGGCCGCGCCTGGTGTCCGAGGCATCGATGTAGTCGTCGTGGATCAGCGCGCCGGCCTGCAGCAGCTCGAGCGCGGCCGAGGCCACCACGATCTCGGCGCAGTCCGGACCACCGGCGCCCCGCCAGCCCCAGTAGCAGAACGCGGGACGTAGCCGCTTGCCGCCGTGTCCGAGCAGGTCGCGCAACGCGTCCAGGACCGGGTCCAGGTCGCCGGCACCGATCTGACCCAACCCGAGCTGCTGCTCGGCCAGGAAGTCGCCAAGGGCGGCGTCGACCCGAGCTCGCAGCGCCGGGTCTCCGGCCGGCGACCCGGCCCCATCCGTGGGCTCGCCGGGGCCGGCTGCGTTCCCGGCTGCGTTCCCGGCCGTGGTCCCGGTAGCTGTCCCAGCCGGGATCCCGGCGGGGGTGCCGGCACCGGTGCCCGGACGATCTTGTCTCACGTTGATCGAGCGTATCGGTCCGGCTGGGTACGCTTACCTGGTGGCTCTGGGAACTGCGTCGCGGATGCCCGGCGGTGCGCCGGCGATCCGGGACCTGCTGGCGTCCGGTACCCGGTCCTACTCGTTCGAGTTCTTTCCACCCCGGGACGCCGCTGGCGAGGAGCAGTTGTGGCAGGCGATCCGCCGGCTCGAGCCGCTGCGTCCCACGTTCGTCTCGGTGACCTACGGCGCCGGCGGCTCCACCAGAGACCGCACGGTTCGGGTGACCGGCCGGATCGCGACCGAGACCACGCTGACCCCGATGGGCCACCTGACCTGCTACGGGACGTCGCCGAGCGAGCTGCGCACGGTGATCGGGGCATACGCCGACGCCGGCGTGCACAACGTGCTCGCGCTGCGCGGGGATCCGCCGCGCAACCCGCCGCCGGACTGGCACGAGGCGGCCGATGCCCCCAAGCACGCCGACGAGCTGGTCATGATGTTGCGCCGGCTCGGCGACTTCTGCGTCGGGGTAGCCGCCCATCCGGAGGGTCATCCGCAGTCCAAAGATCTGGAGCTCGACGCCAAGCACCTGGCGCAGAAGGCCGCGGTCGGCGCCGACTTCGCGATCACCCAGTTCTTCTTCGACGCCCGGCAGTACTTCGAGCTGGTGGATCGAGTGGCTGCGGCCGGCGCCGACATCCCGATCCTGCCCGGCATCATGCCGGTGACCAACGTACGGCAGATCCAGCGGATGGCCGAGCTGTCCGGGGCCGCGTTCCCCGAAGATCTGGCTCAGCGGCTGCTTGCGGTCGAGGACGATCCGGAGGAGGTTCGCCGGATCGGAGTCGAGGCCGCCTGCGTGCTCTGCGACGACCTGCTCGACGGTGGTGCACCCGGGTTGCACTTCTACACGCTCAACCGGTCCACCGCGACAATGGAGATCTACGCGGCCCTCGGTCTGGCCGCCCGGCGCTGAGGGGAGCGCGGTGAAGCGCGGCATTACGGTCACCGGCACCGGCACCGCATCGGCCGCGCCCGACCTGCTCCGGCTTGACGTCGGAGCCGAAGCGGTCGGGCGCACCCCGGAACAGGCACTGTCCGAGGCCAGTCAGGCCCTGGACCGGATCCGGGCCGCCCTACAGGCCGGCGGGGTGGCGGCCGCCGACTTGGCCAGCGGCACCATGTCGCTGTGGCCGCGATACGAGGACAAGGGCAAGCTCAGCGGGTATGCCGCGGAGCTACGGATGGCGGCCAAATTGCGCGATCTCGGCAACGCCGGTGAGCTGATCAGCCAGGCGGTCGCCGCCGGAGGCACCCCGGCCCGACTGCACGGGATGAGCTTCGAGCACTCCGAGCCGTCCGGGCTGCTGGCCCAGGCCAGGGCGGCGGCCTGGCGGGATGCCGAGGCGGCCGCCACGCAGCTCGCCGAGCTCGCGGGCCGCCGGCTCGGCCTGGTGCTCAGCGTGGTCGAGTCGCCCGGGGTCGGGCCGGTGCTACCGGTGCTGCGCGGCGCGGTGTCCGCGCTGGCAGCCGAGTCGGTGCCGATCGAGCCGGGCCTGGCCGAAGTGAGCGTGCGGGTCGAGGTACGTTACGGGATCGCCGACCCCACCTGACGGCGGCGGCCGACCACCCTGACCGCGGGCGGCCGACCACCCTGACCGCGGGCGGCCGACCACCCTGACCGCGGCGGCGGGCTGCCGCTAAACTTCGACTCCCTACCCCCGGGTCTTAGATCTCGGGGGCATCTGCGCGTGCGCGCACACCGGATCGGCGGGCGGCGGCGAAGGGAGGCTGGGCATGCGCCTCTACCTGGCCGTGGCCGGGAGCAGCATCCGCCGGCACGCCACCTACCGGGCCGCTGCGCTCGCCGGTGCGTTCACCAACACCGTGTTCGGGTTCATCCGCGCCTACGTGCTGATCGCGCTGTGGCAGACCAGGCCGGTGATCGGCGGCTACGACATCGCGGCCGCGATCACGTTCTGCTTCCTGACCCAAGGCCTGATCGGGCCGATCGCGGTGTTCGACGGCGCGTTACCGGAGATGGCCGAACGGGTCAGGACCGGCGACATCGCGCTCGACCTGTACCGGCCGGCCGACTTCCAGGGTTGGCTGCTCGCGAGCGATCTAGGCCGCGCGATTCCCGACTTCTGGTACCGGTCGATCCCACCGATGCTGGCCGGCGCGCTCGTCTTCGACCTGCGGCTGCCCGGTTCGCCGGCGGTCTGGCTCGCGATCCCGGTCACGGCCGTGCTCGCGGTCGTGGTCAGTTTCTCGCTCCGCTACCTGGTCATGCTGGCCGGCACCCTGCTGTTCGATGAGCGCGGGGTCAGCTCGGTCGCGGTCGTGCTCGCACTGTTCTTCTCCGGCATCTTGCTGCCGCTCACGCTGTTCCCCGGCTGGCTCGGCACCCTCGCCCAGCTGCTGCCGTGGGCAGCGACGCTGCAGGTGCCCGCCGATGTGTTCCTCGGACGGTACGAAGGGATCGCGCTGCTCGGCGCACTCGGTGGCCAGCTGGCCTGGGCGATTGTGCTGTTGGCGATCGGACGGTACTTGACGGCCCGGGTGCGCCACCGGGTGGAGGTCCAGGGTGGCTGACGCTGTCCGCGCCTACTGCCTGCTGGCCTGGACCTGGACCAGGGCACTCGCCCAGTATCCGGCCTCGCTGGCCATGCTCACGCTGTCCCAGCTGGTGATCACCGGGATCGACGCGATCGTGATCCTGTTCATCTTCGAGCACACTTCGACGTACGCCGGCTTCAGCCTGCCCGAGGTGATGTTCCTGTACGGCACCAGCGGGGTGTCGTTCGCGATCGCCGACGCGACGATCGGCTCCGTGGAGCGGCTCGGCCGGCACATCCGGGCCGGCACGTTCGACGTGATCATGCTCCGGCCGGTATCCCCGCTGGTCCAGGTCGCGGCCGACCAGTTCTCGCCCCGCCGGCTGGGCAAGCTCGTCCAGGCCGCCGTCGTGCTCTGGGTCGGGGTGGCCACGATGGACGTCGAATGGACCGCGGGCCGGATCGCGATGGTGCCCGTGACGATCGTCTCTGGCGTATTCATCTTCGGCGCGCTCTGGGTGCTCGGCGCCACGTACCAGTTCCTCGCCGGCGAGGCGGCCCAGGCCATGAACGCGGCCACATACGGCGGCAACTTCGTCACCCAGTACCCGCTGAACGTCCTGAGCACGGACGCGATCCGGGCGCTGACCTGGGTCGTCCCGCTCGCGTTCGTGAACTGGCTGCCGGCGCTCTACATCCTCGACCAACCCGACCCGCTCGATCTCCCGGTGCCGGTGCGGTTCGCGTCGCCGCTGGTGGCGCTGCTGCTGTGTGGCATCGCCGCGCTGGTCTGGCGGACCGGGCTACGCCACTACCGATCGACCGGAAGCTGAGGCGATGGCCATGGACACGGTGATCGAGCTCACCGATGTCGCCAAGACGTTCACCCGGCGACACCGGCGCGGCCGGTCGCTGCTGCGCACCCGCACCACGGTGCGCGCGGTCGACGGCCTGTCCTTCGCGATCGGCCGCGGCGAGGTGGTGGGCTACCTGGGACCCAACGGCGCCGGCAAGTCGACCACGGTGAAGATGCTGACCGGAATCCTGGTGCCCTCGTCCGGGCAGATCAGGGTGGCCGGGCTCGAGCCGTCCCGGCAACGCACCACCCTGGCCAGACGGGTCGGCGTGGTGTTCGGGCAGCGCACGACGTTGTGGTGGGATCTGCCGCTGCGCGACTCGTTCCAGCTGATCCGGCACCTGTACCGGGTGGAGCCGGCCCGGTTCGCCCGCAACCTGGACCGGCTGGTCGCCCTGCTCGAGCTGGGCAGCCTGCTCGAGGTCCCGGTCCGCCAGCTCAGCCTCGGTCAGCGGATGCGCGGGGATCTGGCGGCCGCGCTCCTGCACGATCCGGCCATCCTGTACCTGGACGAACCGACGATCGGGCTCGACGTGGTCAGCAAGGCGGCGATCCGAGAGTTCCTCGAGGAGCTCAACCGGGAACACGGCACCACCATCCTGCTGACCACGCACGACCTGGGCGACGTGGAGCGGCTGTGCAACCGGGTCATGGTCATCGACCACGGCCGGCTGGCGTTCGACGGGTCGCTGGACGGTCTGCGGTCCCTGGTGCCGGCGCGGCGAGTGCTGGTGGTCGACCTGGCCGCGGCCGGGCCGCCGATGTCCGGGGTGGAGGTGGTCCGGGTGGACGGTCCGCGGCAGTGGATCGCGATCCCGCCGGGAGCGAGCGCGGCGGCCCTGGTGGCCGAGCTGATGGCCCACTACGACGTGCGGGATCTCAGTGTGGAGGAGCCGTCGATCGAGGAGGTAGTTCATCAGCTGTATGCGGGCGGCTACCCGGGAACCGGCGCCG
Source organism: Sporichthyaceae bacterium (assembly GCA_022616375.1). Taxonomy (GTDB): domain Bacteria; phylum Actinomycetota; class Actinomycetes; order JAKEEW01; family JAKEEW01; genus JAKEEW01. The sequence goes on along the minus strand of JAKEEW010000313.1, from coordinate 4,917 downwards.
CGCGAGGAACCGGCGGATCCGCGTCGCCAGCACGATGACTACGGTGGCGCCGATCGCGAACAGCAGCAGCGCGACCCCCAGCGCGACCCACGGCCACTGCACCGCGAGCGCGATCACGCTGGCCACGCCGATGTCCTCGGCGACGCTGGTGGTCACATTGGTGACCGGCTCCGGCGAGGTATTGACCGCCATCCGGAAGCCGGTCTTCACGGTATGGCTGGCGAGCGCGCTCAGTCCACCGGTGGCCGCGTAGAACGCCTGGTCAAGGCTGCTGGCGTCGCCGGCGAGCAGGGCGCCGAGGGTGGCCCCGATGGCCGGCCGGATGATCGTATGGATGCCGTCCCACAGGCTGTCCACGTACGGGATCTTGTCGGTCACGAACTCGATCGCGTACAGCGCGCCGGCCGCGATCAAGACATCGGTGCGTTCCAGCGCGTCCGGCACCCCGGCGAAGCCGCCGAGCCGGCCGAGCAGGCCGGTCAGCAACACCACCAGGTACGCGTTGATGCCACTGGCCAGCCCACTGGTCAGGACCAGCGGCAGGGTCGCATCCATAGCGACGAGAGTACGCAGCCGCCGGATCGTTCAGCGAGGTCCGTTCCGGGCTGGCGACGCCTGCCCGTTCAGTGCCGGCTTCCCGGCTAGTCGGCTGCGACCTCGGCCCCGACCTCGGCCACAGTGCCGCCGGTCAGCCGGACCAGCTCGGCGAACGTGCTCGGGAACACCCAGTGGGCGTGCCCGGCGGCCGCCCAGACCTGGTCATGGCGGTCCAGCCAGGTGTCCACCAGAGTCGGGATCGGACTCGGGTGCCCGACCGGGGGAACTCCGCCGATCGGGTAGCCGCTGTGCTCCTTGACGAAGTCCGGGTCGGCCCGGCGGACCTTCTCCGCCCCGACCAGCGCCGCCACCCTGGCGGTGTCCACCCGATGCGCCCCGCTGGTCAGCACCAGCAGCGGCTTGCCGTCGGCGTTGAACACCAGGCTGTTCGCGATCGCCCCGACCGGGCAGCCGAGTTGTTCGGCCGCGGTCACCGCGGTCGGCGCCGGATCGGTCAGCTCGATCGGCGTGCCGTTCGCGCCGGCATCGGCCAGCGCGCGGGCGAGCTTGGCCACGTTCGGATGCATGGCGCGAGCCTAGGACATGCCTCGTTTTGAGGCCGTCCCGGCCGGTTGACTCCGGAACCCGTAGGGGGTTAACTGGAGTTATTCGAACAGATGTTCGATACGCGTCGGTGCGGTGCTCGGCCACTGCACCGAGCGGTGGGTACCGGCCGGAGGCGACCACCTCGACCCTTGCCTCCGGCCGGTGCGCAGTCCCGCGGTCAGGTGTGGGGAAGCGCCTGGCCCGGGCTGCGCCCTGCCGCGTTGCCGCCTTCCCCCGGCTCGATCGCGCACCAGCGCGTTCGCAAGATCGCGCTCGGTGCGATCTCGGGAGGAGGTCTGTGGTGACGCGGGACGACGGCGAGGCCGTCGAGGTCAGGCGAGACGAGAACGACGAGCCGATCCAATTCGTCTGGCACAAGCGGCTCTACCTGGTGCGTGCGGTCCTCTCGCACTGGGTCGAGTCGACCCCGTGGTGGTCGTCGCCGACCACCAGCGGGATGCCGGCGGACATCGGTGAACGGGAGTTCTGGCGATTGCGGGCCGTGGCCGGCGCCAGCGAGACCGAGGGTGTCTACGAGCTGTGCTTTGACTGGTCGGCCGGGCGGTGGTCGGTTCGCCGGGCCGATCCTGAGGAGGGGGCGACATGAGCCGGCATCACGCGCCGCTGCCGGCGGCTTCTGCCGAGCTGTTCCGCCAGGCCAGCAGCTGCCTGGCCGAGGCGCTGGCGACCGGGCAGCCCGGCCGGCGCTACGCGGCGGCGCACCTGGCCGCGCTGCGGTGCGCAGCGGCGGTGCTGGCGGTGCGGGCCAGGCCGACCGACCGGCGGTCGCAGCCGATCCGCAGCGCCTGGGTGCTGCTGAGCCGGGTCGCTCCGGAGCTGGCCGAGTGGGCCGCGTTCTTCGCCTCCGGTGCCGGCAAGCGGGCCGCGGCCGAGGCCGGGCTCCCGCACGCGGTCTCCCAGCGGGACGCCGACGATCTCATCCGGGCGGTGCTGGCGTTCCGGTCCCTGTGCCAGGCGGCCGCTCGCGCCGCCGGCGCTTCCGGCGCTTCCGGTGCCGTGGCAGCTGGCGTCGCGGCAGCGGGCGGGTTGCCGCCAGGCGCCGGGACGGCCGGATGGGCGGTCCGGGCCACCGCCGGCTAGATCAACTCCTCGGCCGAAGCCTAGCACCGTACCTCTGGGAACGGCTCCCGCGCGGAGCCGGATCGCCCGGCTCTGACCGTCAATCCGCCGTTGGCGTTGTCCATCTCCTATCCTCGGGTTTCGTGTTCGCTATCGGCTGCCTATCCTGGGAAGGCAAGCCTGGTCGCTGCGGCGGCCATACCTGAGGAGGCACCTGTGCCGCTCTCCGAGCACGAGCAGCGGATGCTCGAGGCGATGGAGCAGGCGCTGTACGCCGAGGATCCGAAGTTTGCCTCGGCGATGCGTGGCTCCGCTGCTCGCGCCCGCTATCGCAAGCGCGCCTTGTTTGCCGTGGCCGGTTTTGTGATCGGGATCGTATTGCTGATGAGTGGCGTCATCGTGAAGGTGATCCCGATGAGTGTCGGCGGCTTCGTCGTGATGCTCGCGTGTGCGTTCATCGCGGTGACCAGCTGGCGGCGTGGCTCTACCCAGGACGGGACGGAAGCCGCGGCCCCCGGCGGGGCTCCGGCCGCGCCGGCCGCCAAGCAGCGGGCGCCGCGGTCGAGCTTCATGGACCGCATCGAGGAACGCTGGCGTCGGCGTCGCGACGGCCAGGGGATGTAGCCCGGTCCCGACCCGGCGACCGCCACTCAGCGGCGCACTGTACGGGGGCTAACCGCTCGCTTCGCTGCGCCCGGTGCGTAGCACCCGGCGCGATACCCAACTCGCCGCGCGGTCGATCGCATCCAGCCCATCCGCGATCCGCTCGGCCACCCAGTGCGCGACGTCCCAGGTCGACCGCGGCAGCAGCATCGCCCGGATCCGCCAGACCCGGCCCCGCCGGGTGCTCAGCCCGGATCTGACTGCGGCCAGATCCTCCTGCAGGCTGGTGTCGTCGGCCGGGGTGAGCGCGTAGCGGGCCCGCTCGATCGCGTTGGTCAACCGCAGCAGCGGCTCCTGGTGCCGGGTGCGGAGCTTGGCGTCCTTGATCAGCCGGTGCGCGGTTTGCCGTGGGGTGTCCGCGCGCTGCTGGTCGAAGCCCAGGTCACGGGCCGAGTCGAGCAGCTCCAGCCAGGCCACGTTGGCCCGGGCCCCCGGATCCAGCCCGGCCAGCCGCCAGCGGCGGCGCCTGATTCCGATCCGGAGCAGCGCGGGCACCGAACCGGCCACGAGCAGCCCGCCGACGATGGCCAGGATCAGCTGGATGGTCTGGCCGCCGGAGTCGCCGCCAGGACTGCGCGGGTCGCCGGGCACCTCGCAGAGCTCGGGACGCGGCAGCGGGCAGGCCGAGCCGGACGCGGTCGGGCTGGCCCCGCCGCTACCGGTCGGGTCGCTGGTCGGTCCGTCGGTCGGCGACGTGGTCGGCGCGCTGGTCGCCTCCTCGGCGTTGTCGGCCGCCACGTAGGACGGCGGCCCGCCGCGGGTGGCGTCGAACGGGGTCGGTTCGAACCGGACCCAGCCGGCGCCCTCGAAGTACAGCTCGGGCCAGGCGTGCGCGTCCTTGGTGGTGACCGAGATGCTGCCGTCGTCCTGCCGAGCGCCGGCGCTGAAGCCGACGTTGACCCGGGCCGGAATGCCCAGCCATCGGGCCATCACGGCCATCGTCCCGGCGAACTGCTCGCAGTATCCGGTCCGGTCGGCGAGGAACGTCTCGATCGCGCTCAGCCCGTTGCCTTCTCGACCGCGTTCGGTCGAGTAGGTGAAGTTGGCCGGGTCACGGAACCAGGCCTGCAGCCGCAGCGCCTTGTCGTAGTCCGAGGTGGCGCCGGCGGTCGCCTCGTCGGCCAACTCGCCCACGACCGCCGGAAGCTGGTCAGGCAGTTCGATGTAGCGGCGCAGGTCGATCGGTGCAGCGGGTGCGGTGGCCAGCTGTTGCGGGGTCGGCGAAAGCACCAGGCTGCGAGCGACGTACCTCTTGCCGGCGACCTGGTTCGCACCACCGCGCGCGCTGAGGATGTTGTGCGAGTGCCGCTCCACCCGCCACGAGCCGTCGATCTCGAGGCTGGTCAGGGGATACGGCACCGGCAGGTAGTAGTTCTCGAAAATGTCGCTGATGGTGGCATGGGTGACGGCGTCCTGGCGGCTCACCGCTTCGCCGAGGCCGAGCGGTCTGGGCAGGCCGTTGTCGTAGCTGTCGGCAATCGGCTGGGACGGACGCCACTCGATCCCGTCGAACACGTCGAGCGTGGCCATTCGCAGGTAGAGATCGGCCGGGTTCGCCTGGCTGTACATCCGCACGATCTCGACGTTCGGGCTGTCGAAGAAGTTGCGCCGCATGCTGATCCATGGATCGATCCGGACCCGGTTGGGATTGCCGTCCCCGGGTCCGGTGCCGCCGAACAGCCCACTCGAGGTGCCCAGCAGCAGCCCGTCGGTGATCGGCAGCAGCGCCGGCACGATGATCGCCAAGCCGATCACGGCCGCCCCGATCCGGCGACCGATCTGGCCGAACGGGGTGGTGTCCACCCTCGACGACGCGACCCGGCTGGCTCGTTCCGCGCTGATCCCGGCGACCAGCGGCCGTCCCCAGCGAACCAGCCGCTCCTGGCCCTCCGCGATGAGCAGTCCGATGAAGCCGAATGCGCCGAGCAGGAACAGCGGCCAGGCGATGCCGTTGTCCAGGATCGAGGCCGGCACGGTGTAGAGCGCGAGCAGCGGCAGCCCGGCCAGCGAGGCACGCCGGTAGGTTGCCGC
>JAKEEW010000312.1 GCA_022616375.1 Sporichthyaceae bacterium | reverse complement strand
CCACAGCCGCGACCAGTCCTCGTCGTAGTGGTCCACCAGGAACGCGACCCGCGGGTTGCCGGCGATGTTGCGGAGGCGCTTGAGGTCGCTGCTCCGCTTCGGCTTGTGGTCCACGGCCACGTAGAGGTGGTCGCCGTGCAGCGCGAACGTCGCCGCCACCACGTGCGGCCGGCCGTCCCGGTCGGCGGTCGCCAGGTGCCCGAGCCGTGCCGCGCCGAGCCGCCGCCTGGCCTCGCCCTCGTCGAGCTGCATCAGCAGGAGGATGGGCCAGGCCCCGGCGCACCGCAACCACCCCGCACCCGCTGCCGATGATTGATCAGAGCGGGCTACCCCGCGGGTAGCCGGCCAGGCCGGGACCGGCCAAACCGGCGGGAGGGGACCGGGCGGCATGGAGAACATCGAAATCACATTCGGGCTGTTCGTGGTGATCGTCGCCGTCGCCACCTTGGCGGGCCGGGTCAACCTGCCCTACCCGATCCTGCTGGTGCTCAGCGGACTGGCGATCGGCCTGGTGCCGGGCCTGCCGGCGGTCACCCTCCAGCCCGACCTGGTACTGCTGCTGTTCCTCCCGCCGCTGCTGTACGCCTCCGCGACCCGCCTGCCGGCGCGAGAGCTACGCGCGAGCTGGCGACCGGTGTCGCTGCTGGCCATCGGCCTGGTCGGGGTCACGATGACCGTGGTCGCCGTGGCCGCGCACTGGTTCGTCCCGGGGGCGTCGTGGGCGGTCGGGTTCGCGCTCGGGGCGATCGTCTCGCCCCCCGACCCGGTGGCCGCCACCGCGATCGCCAACCGGCTGGGCCTGCCGCGGCGGATCGTCACGATCCTCGAAGGCGAGGGGCTGTTCAACGACGCCACCGCGCTGGTCGCCTACCGCATCGCGGTCGCCGCGGTGGTGACCGGCAGCTTCTCGGTCGCCAGCGTAGGGGTGAAGCTGCTGCTCGCCGCCACCGGGGCGGTGGCGATCGGGCTGCTGGTCGGCTGGCTGGCCAAGCTCGTCCTCGACCAGCTCGGCGCCCCGCCGGTCGAGAACACCGTGCAGCTCCTGGTCCCCTTCGCCGCCTACGTCCCGGCCGAGCAGATCGGGGCCTCAGGGGTCCTCGCGGTGCT
>JAKEEW010000311.1 GCA_022616375.1 Sporichthyaceae bacterium | reverse complement strand
CTGGTCGGCGAGCACCTGGGCGGGGAGAAGTTCCTCGCCCAGGTGCTGGGCCATACACACCGTGTCTACCCTGCCGGTGACTCCGAGCGGGACCGGTTCGAGCAGCTGTTGACCTGGGACGCGCTCAACGAGCTACTCACCGCGCACCGGCTGGAACCGCCCCGGCTTCGGCTGGCCTGCGGCGGCACGACTGTCCCAGCCGACCAGTACTGCCAGACCAGAACGTTCCGCCGCATGCCGACCTGGCAGGGCGCCGCAGCCGCACCTGATGGCCGCCCAGCTGCGGGACGGGGCCACCCTTGTGCTGGACGCGATCGACGAGATGCACCCACCGATCCGCGACCTCGCAGCAGGGTTGGAACGGCAGCTACGAACTGGGGTGCAGGTCAACGCCTACGCCTCCTGGACCTCCCAGGAAGGGTTTGGGGTGCACTGGGACGACCACGATGTCGTCGTCGTGCAGGTCGCCGGGGCGAAGCGGTGGCGCATCTACGGGTCCACTCGGACTGCGCCGCTCTACCGGGACGTCACCTTCGACACCGACACTCCCACCGACCCGGTCGACGAGTTCACCCTCCACGCCGGGGATGTGCTGCACGTCCCGCGCGGTTGGTGGCATGCCGCCGCCGCGTCCGAGGGCCAGCCCTCGCTGCACCTGACCTGCGGGCTAGCCACTCACACTGGGATCGACCTGCTCACCTGGCTGGTCGACGAGCTCCGCAGCCACGAAGCCGTACGGGCCGACGTGCCCCGCTTCGCCGACCCCGACCAGCAGCACACCTGGCGGGCCGAGATCGCCAAACTGTTCGCCGAGCAGCTCGATACGCCCGACCTCGTCAACCGCTACTCCTCGGCACGCGATGCCGAGTTCGCCGGCCGCGGCGGGTTCAGCCTGCCAACATCCGTCCACGGCGAGATCGCAGACCCGGCCCCACAGGTCCGGCTGACCACCCCGCGAGCCGTGCTCACCGGCCACGACACCGGTGCCACCATCACTTTGGACGCCGCCGGAAAGCGCTGGACACTGGCCAGAGCCGCAGCGCCCGTCCTCGAGCAGCTGCTCACCGGGCGATGGCTTGACCTGGCCCAGCTCAGCACGACCAGTCGTATCTCCGGCGCCGACCTGCGCGGGCTACTCACTCAGCTGATGGACGCCGGCATCATTGAGAGCACGCCGGTGTCGTGACAGAACTCGGCCTGGGCACCTACCGATGCCGGGACGTGGCCGCCGCCGCGACCATGGCCATCCGAGCCGGCGCGACCGTGATCGACACCGCCCCGGTCTACGCCGCCGGCTACGCCCAGAGCGCGCTATCCGACCTCCTCGCCGACCACCCGCAGGTGAGGGTCAGCACCAAGATCGGCTATCTCACCACCGCTCAAGCCAAACAGGCGGCAGCGGCCGGGGTGCTCCATCATCTCGACATCCGCCACTGCATCGAACCGGCGTATGTGGTCCATCAGCTAGCGGTCAACGCTGCCGAACTCGGCCACGCACCTGTGGCGCTGACCTACCTGCACAACCCCGACCACGGCCACACCAACCGCCGCGATTTGCTCGCCAGAATCGGCGTCGCGTTCTGGGTCCTGCACCGAGCCGTCATCACCGGCCGGATCGGCGGCTACGGCGTGGCCACCTGGAATGGGTTCACCGACCGATCGTTCACCGT
>JAKEEW010000310.1 GCA_022616375.1 Sporichthyaceae bacterium | reverse complement strand
TGCGGAGTTCAGCGGTGATCTCGCCTTCGGGATACCAGCGCTGCTCAATCAGGTTGTGCGACGTAGCGGCACGCGCGCTCGACCCCGACAAGCGCGCGAGTGCCCGCGCTCACAACCGGCTGGATCGCGCCACGGCCCGGCTCGGGCTCGGCCAGCTCGACGGGGCTATCTCAGACGGCATGGAGGCTCTCGACTCGCTGCGACTCACCAGCGCCATCGTCACCCGCGCGGGCGACCTCGACCGGGTGCTGGCACGTGGCTACGGTGACGTGGCTGCGGTGCGGGACTTCCACGAGCGGTATGTGACCGTCCGCCGCGAGGTCGAGCGCCGGGCGGTCACGGCGACCTGACCGGGGGCCCGCCCAGCCTGGTTGGGGCAGGCCGGCGGCGAGGGAGCATCCAGGAAGGTTGGCCGCGTTCTCATGCCAGGGGCTCATCCACAGATTTCAACGATATCTCCCGGTAGACCAGGGGCGGTGTCCTGCGGCCGGTGGAAGGTGGGCGAACGCTGGCTGGCTCCCACGAACGGTACGCCATCAAGCGATAGAGATTTAGCGTCATCAAGCCATGAAGGTCACACCAGGGTGCAGCGGCTGGTGCCGGCCGAGGTGCCCGGTTGGGGATCCCCTTGCGGAAACCTCGGGAGCCGCACCGTGACCGCCCAAGAACGCTGGCCGGAGCCGCAACGGGTGGACATCGAGCACACCAAGAGCGATCTACCTCGAGGATGCCGACGCGATCCGCCGGTACTCGGGCTGTTTCGACGACTTGCGGCGAAGGCCGCCAACGCCGCCGAACCGGGGGCGCTCTCGCCACAGTGGCCATGGAGCTGTCGCCCACCGCCCATCGAACGCGACAACATGGCGACGGGCAGCCGGCCGAACCGGTGTCAACGTCGCCGGCATGAGCGGCGAACGGCGCTGGCGCTGCTCGGTGCTCACCGCGGGACGGCTGGCAGGGTGACGGTCGGCGCCGCCCGACCACCACTGTGGTCGCCAACGGTGTGCTGCTCGTGGTAGTCGTGGTCGACGTTGACGGCCCACAGGTCGTGCCTCGCGCCGTCGAGGACGTTGTCGACCGCCAGCATCGCCGTCAACATCGAGTGGTCCTGGTTGTTGTAGCGGTGCATGCCGTTGCGGCCCACCGGGTGCAGGTTGGGAACGGCCTGGGCGAGCCAGGCCCGGATGACTTCGACGTTGCGCTTGTAGTGCTGGTCGTAGACCGGGTAGGCCTTGGGCATGCGCACCACGTAGCCGGCCTCCACCGAATCCGGTGCGAGCAGGTCGAGCTGCTCGAGTTCGTTGGTGGCGAACTTGACGAGCACATCGTCGGCAAGGCTCCACAGCTCGTCGCTCTCGCACACGAAGTACTCCAGGCCAAGGCAGGTCCACCCGGGCTTGACCAGGTCCGCCGACCACGACCTGTAGTTCTGCACGCGGCCGACCCGCACGCCGGGAGTGTGGACGTAGATCCAGTTGTCGGGGAACCCGGCGGCCTCGGGCACCACCAGCGCCACGGTGAGGAAGTCCCGGTAGCGCAGGCCCGCGGCGGCCTCGCGCACCCGGTGAGGTGCGGGCGGGTCGAGGGCGGCTATCAGCGCCTGCAGCGGCATCGAGCAGATGGCGTCGTCGGCACGAAGGTGCCAGTGGCCATCGAGATCGGCGACGGTGACGGCGAC
>JAKEEW010000309.1 GCA_022616375.1 Sporichthyaceae bacterium | reverse complement strand
GTCTCAGCCACGGATCATCCCCTGAGCTCTTCCAGGTCGGCGATGTCGGCGTCGACTGTCGAGCGGACCCGGAGCACCATGATGGTCATGACCAGCGCGGCGAGGATGACGTCGAGGATCACCCCGATCTCGATGATCAGCGGCATGCCCTGGGTCACGGCCATCGCGGTGAAGAAGATCCCGTTCTCCGAGGCGAACAGCCCGACCATCTGGGTCAGCGCGGTCTTTCGGGTAGCCATGACCAGCACTCCGGTCAGGGTGAGGGCGATGCCGACCGGGAGCGCGTTGCCGGTGATCGCCTGGCGGACCGGGCCGAGTGAGGCACTCAGCTGGAACGACAGCACGACGATCACCACCGCGAGGGCCAGGGTCGCGGCGATGGGGATCACCGGCTCCACCTCCCGCCGGACGTTCATCCGCCGGACCACCCAATGCAGCACCCAGGGCAGCACTATGGCCTTGATCGCGAGCGTGATGCCGGCGATCACCCAGAGATCCGGGTTGCCGGTGGCCGTGGCGAGGACCCCGCCCGCGATGGCGATGAGCAGCGACTGGGCGGCCACCGCGTAGATGGCGCGGTAGATCTGACCGGCCCCGACGATCAGGATCATGGTGAACAACAGCAGCGCGCCGAGGTTGTCGATCACGGTCTGGACCGTCTCGGCGCTCACAGGATCCTCAGGGCCAGCGCCGTGAGGGCGCAGACGAAGCCGATGCCGAGGTACTGCGGCACCCGGAACAGCCGGAGCTTGGCGTACGACGACTCGACCAGCGCCAGATAGGTCGCCAGTACCAGGACCTTGGCCGCGAACCCGCCGGCGCCGAGCAGGAAGCCGGCCGGGCCCGCGCCGGCCGCCGCGACTGGGAAGAAGAGGGCGGACACCAAGCCCAGGGTCACGATCTGGCGGGTATGCGATGCCAGCACCATGCAGCCGAGCCCCGGACCGGAGTGCTCCAGCAGCATGCCTTCGTGCAGCATGGTAAGCTCGAGGTGGGTGTCCGGATTGTCCACCGGGATGCGGCCGGTTTCCGCCGGAAGCAGCACCAACATGGCCGCAAAGCCAAGGAAGTCCGCCGCGTGCCAGGCCAAGATCCACGACGTCCCGCGGTGGGCCGCGAGAGCGCCGAGCTCCGTCGTTCCGGCGGTCACCGCGGTAGAGAACACCACCATCATCAGGACCGGCTCGACCAGCGGCGCGATAGTCATCTCCCGTGAGGCCCCCATCCCGCCGAACGCGCCGCCGGCGTCGAGCGCGCCGACCGCGGTGAGGAATCGGGCCAGGGCGAGCAGCCCGAGCAGCATCAAGGCGTCGCCCATTGGGACGGCCGGCGGTCCCGCCCGCACCACCGGCACCAGCGCGCCGGCAGCCACCGTGGCAGCCAGCACCAGCACCGGGATCGACCGGAAGAAGCCCGAAGCCGTGTCCGCCTGCACCGTGCCCTTGCGGAACAGCTTGGTCAGGTCGCGGTACGGCTGCAGCACCCCGGCCCCCCGCCGGCACTGGAGCCGGGCCTTAAGCTTCTGGATGGTGCCGCTGACCAGCGGCCCGAGCAGCACCAGCAGACTCATCTCGAGCAACACCAGTCCGAGCGATCGCTCGCCGGTCATGCTTGGCTCAGCCCGAACAGCAGCAGCGCCGCGAACAGGGCCCCGAGC
>JAKEEW010000036.1 GCA_022616375.1 Sporichthyaceae bacterium | reverse complement strand
CCGCCACCCGGCCGAACTGGCGGAGATCTACACCTGCCGGCAAGCCGAGCCGCTCGGCCTCGGGCATGCGGTCTCCTATGCCGAGTCGCACGTCGGCGGTGAACCCTTCGTGGTCATGCTGGGCGACGAGTTCCTCAGCGAGGACCAGCCCCTGTTGCCGGCCATGCTCGATCTCCAGGCGCAGACCGGCGGCATCGTGCTGGCCTTCCTCGAGGTGGACTGGGGCGAGACCAGCCGGTACGGCGTCGCCTCCGTAACACCGGCGCCGGCCATGCGGACCTCGATAGGAACCCATCCCGGTCTCGGCGAGGTGTACCGGGTCACCGGCCTGGTGGAGAAGCCGCCCGCAGACAAGGCGCCCAGCAACCTGGCGGTGGTGGGTCGGTACGTCCTGCCGACGCAGATCTTCGATGCTATCCGCAGGATCAAGCCGGGCGCCGGGGGAGAGATCCAGCTGACCGACGCCATGGCGCTCCTGCTCGCCGAGGACATTCCGGTGCACGGGATCGTCTACCGCGGTGTACGGTACGACACCGGGCTCCCACTGGGCTACCTGCAGGCGGTCGTTCAGATCGCGGCGAAGCGGACGGATCTAGGGCCCGCCTTCACCAGTTGGCTTAGCGACTACGTCAAGAACGAGCTGGCCGACCAGCCCGCGAGTTAATCGCGTGCCCCGCCAATTTAGGAAGGCGGATGTTCAGGTACTGGACCGCCGGCGGTAAGCTCCGTCATTCGGTTCAGACGTGAAAGGGCGGTAGGGGTCGGATGGCTGCTCCTGGCTGGCCAGTGATCCTTACCGACCCGCACAGCGGGGTGGTGCTGCGGCCGTACCGCCGTAGCGACCGGCGCGCCTGGTCGCGGTGCCGAATCGCCAACGAGTCCTGGCTGTCGGTCTGGGAGCCGACCCCGCAGAGCGGAAGCTGGGCGGAACTGAACTCACCCGCGGCATTCCGGCTCATCTACCGCGAGCTCAAACGAATTGCTCGCGATGGCGGCGCGATGCCGTTCGCGGTGTGCCTGCGT
>JAKEEW010000035.1 GCA_022616375.1 Sporichthyaceae bacterium | reverse complement strand
TCGGCCAAACCGTTCCGCGGGCGGATCCGAATCACCGTAGAGAGCCCGGAGGAGTTGGACTCGATGCGGTTTCGAATCCTCGGTCCGGTAGAGGTACGGGTCGGCCGGGACTGGCGGTCGATAGGGGCCGGCCAGCCGCGGCTAGTGCTGGCAATCTTGCTGGCTGAGCCCGGCCGAATGGTGTCTACCGAGCGACTGGTTGACGCGGTGTGGGGCGACCGGCCGCCGCGGACGGCGGTGAACACGGTCCATGCCTACGTGCTGCGCCTGCGCCGTTTGCTCGGCGACGGACCGCTGGTGACCCAGGACCATGGCTACCGACTCGCCGTGGGCCGGGACGACGTCGACGCCGAGGTGTTCGAGCGATTGGTCGCGCTCGGACGTCGTGAACTACGAACCGGTTGCACGGAGTCGGCGGCCCGACGGCTGTTCAACGCGCTGACCCTCTGGCGTGGCTCGGTGTTTGCCGACGTTGCGGACCACCCGGTGCTGAGCGCGCGGGCCGCCGAGCTGGACCGGCGCCGGGCGGCGGCGAACGAGGACTGGATCCGAGCGCGGTTGGACCTCGGTGGGCACGCGGATGTCGTCGACGAGCTGTATCGACTAGTCGAGGACCAACCGTTGCGCGAGCAACGGTGGGCACTGTTGATGGAAGCGCTGGCCTCGTGCGGCCGACGCACCGAGTCGCTCTACGCCTATCACCAAGCCCGCCGCGTGCTGCGCGACGAGTTCGGCCTCGAGCCCGGCCCCGAGCTACGCGAGCTGCAACGGCGAATCCTCGCCGAGTCGGCGTGACCGGGGTTCCGACTCAGCGGTACAGGTTCCGACTCAGCGGTACAGGTTCCGACTCAGCGGCCGCCCGCCACCGAGTCGGAACCCACTGACTACTCCCTCAGAACGTGATCTCGCAGACCATCGGCGGATCGCACGCCGGCGGAGGGGGCGGCGGCGGAGGGGGCGGCGGCGGAGGGGGCGGCGGTTCGCCGAAGGTGTTGCTGGCCCAGACCGGGTAACCGGCCGCGGTGGAGATGACGAAGTTGCCGTCTCCGTGGAAGGTGGCGTACCCGCCGGCCGCGGTTCCGGCCGTGTTGGATGCCCACAGCGGGGTGCCGGACGGGTTGTAGATCACCAGGTTGCCGTCACTCTGGAAGACCGCCCGCGCTCCGGGGTGGCCGGCGGTGCCGGTGGCCCACAGCGGTCTTCCGACCTCGCTGTAGATGACCAGGTTGCCGTCACCTTGCATGATCAGCGTGCCCTTGGCGTTGCTGCATGCCCAGTCCACCGGGAACACCGTGTCGATCCCCCAGTTCTGCCCGCACACCGGTGGCGGCGGTGGCGGCGGTGGGGTGCCTGGGGTGATCACCAACCACTGCTGGTTGGTACCGCCGTGGCAGGACCACTGGTGCACGACGCCACCGTCGGCCCTCGACACGCCCGCGACGTCCAGACACTTGTCCGAATGAACCGCGGTCAAGGTCACCGTCTGGCCCGGCTGGGGTGCCGCGCTGGCCCGCCACTGCTGGTTGGTGCCGCCGTGGCAGGACCATTGATGGACGGCGCCACCGTCGCTCGTGGACCAGGCGGCGACATCGACACACTTACCGGAGTGGACGGACTTGACCAGATAGATGCCGGCGCCGGTCGGCTCCAGGCGCCACCGCTGGTTGGTGCCACCGTGACAGCCGTACTGCTGCAGCTGCACTCCGTCCTGCGTCGCCCCGCCCGGAATGTCCAGGCACTTGCTGGAGTGCAGGGCTACCAGGCCAACTGCCGGGGCCGGCGGGGGCGGCGGCGGTGGCGGAGATGGTGGCGCCATCACGTTGAGCGTGACGGTCTCACTGTGGCTCAGCTCACCGCTCGTTCCCGTGATGGTCAGCGGGTAGCTCCCGGGCTGGGCCGACCCACCGACCGAGACCGACATGGTGGCGTCGGCGCCGGGGTTAACCGGGTCGTCGTCGAAGCTGGCGTTAACTCCCCCGGGTAGGCCGGTCACGCTCAGGTCGATGCTGTCGTCGAAGCCACCGACCGCGGCTGTCTCGATGGTGTAGCTCGTGGTGCTACCGGCCTCGGCCGACTGGACACCCGGCGTCGACTCCATCGTGAAGTCGGAGATCGTCAGGATGACCACCTGGCTGTGGCTGAGACCGCCACTAGTGCCGGTGACCGTAAGCAGGTAGTCCCCCGCAGGCGTAGCAGTCGTGGTCGGAATGCTCAGCGTCGACGAGCCGGCTCCGGCGATCGGATTGACGCTGAACGTTGGGGTGGTGCCGGCCGGATGGCCGGTGACGGCGAGGCTGACATTGCCTCCGAACCCGTTGATCGCCGTCGTGGTCACCGTGAAGTTGGCGGTGTCACCGGCTGCGATGCCGGTGGCCTGCGGTGTCACGCCCAGACCGAAGTCCGAGGCATTGTTCACCACGAGCCCCACACTGGCCGTCCGGGTGACACCTCCGCCGGTCCCGAAGATGGTCAGGTTTCTGGCTACCGCCGGCGTGCTGGGTGACGTGGTGACGGTCAGCGTCGACGAGCCTTCGCTGGTGATGGTGGTCGGACTGAACGTCGCGCTCGCCCCAGGAGGCAGCCCGCCTGGCCCGCTCAGCTGCACGGGGCCGCTGAACCCGGGGGCGCGGTTGACGGTGACCGTGTAGGTCGTGCTCTCACCCGACGCCACCGTGCGCGACGACGGTGTCGCAGTCAGCGTGAACGGGAGCGCGTTGACCGTCAGATTCACGGTCAGGTGTCGCCGGATCAGGCCGCTGCTGGCGGTGACCGTCAACGGGTAGGTGCCGGGCGGCGTTTGCGCGCTCGTCGCGACAGTCAACGTCGAGCCGTTGCGGACCGGGACCGAGGTCGGTGCGAAGCTGGCCTGCGCACCGGCCGGCAGGCCGGTCACGGTGGGGTCGAAGCTCACGTTGCCCTCGAACCCGAAGTCCGACGCCGTAGTGATCGGAAACGGAGCGCTGTCGCCCTGGGTCACGGTCTTGTCTGGGCTTGGTGCCGCGATCTGGAACGTGGCGACCGGGGCGAACGCGAACAGGAGCGTGCCGAACATGTTGTCTTGGTAGACCTGCACGGCAGTCGGGCCCTGGTAGCCGGTGGTCGGGCCCTTCAGTGACAGCGTGGTCGTCTGGCCCACGGCCGAGCTGTCTTCCAGCGCCACCCCATTGGAGACCTCCAGAGTCGACGACGTCGTGTTCTCGGTCTTCAGGGTGGCCTTGACCGCGTCGATGCTCTCGAACGTCCTCGTGGCAGTCGACGACATCTCGAAGGCCACCGTGGTGGTGCTGGAGAGGGACAGAGTGGATGCCTGCTTGAACCCGAGGCTGAAGTTCTGGGTGATCGGCTGGCCGCCCGGACTGGCCGGTCGGTAGTTGAACGTACCCGGCAGGAGATCGAAGCGCGCCGGATCGATCGTGCTGCCGCCGTTGGCAAACGGGTTCCGCGCCAGGATGTCGTTGAAGTCAGCGGAGTTCAGGGCGCCCGTCGGCGACCAGTTTCGTTGCAGCCGGCTGGCGGTGCCCGGATCGATCAACGACGGGTTCTTCAACTGGCGCGTCGACAGCTGGACCACATCCATGTTGGGTGAGACCGGATCCCGGGGGTCCACGCTGAAGCCGCTGGTCTCCACCGACGTGGGCGAGGTCGCCGTAGTGGTGAACCTCGGATTGAGCCATACGAAGAAGATGTCTTCGTTGTGGTCGATCCCGTTCACCGAACTCGCCGGCCCCGGAATGATGATGTTGTTGCTCTCCGTCTTCTCGATCGAGTCGGCGACGCTAAACGACGCACTGCCAGACGCTTTCTGGGTAAAGCTGCCCGATGTCGAGATCGGACTCTTCTCGAAGGTCGCCGCGTTCGTGATGGAGACCTCGGCCTTGAAGGCCTGGCTGAACGACAGCTTGCTACCCAGGGTGGTGCTCGTGCCGTAGTCGACGGAGCTCTCCGCCCCGGGCGGCGCATACGCGACCGACAGCACCAAGTACTTGGGGTGGACGTCCACCGGCCCGGCCGGGAACGTGACGATGGTTCCGACGAACACGTTGAAGCGCTTCACGTCGTCGCCACCGCAGCGCGTGTGGAAGTCGGCAAAGACCCGGATCCGGTCCCCCGGCTGCGTGAAGTTGTACGGGATCACGTTCGGCTCTTGGTAGATGACCCCGTTGTCCTCGGACGCCGTGGTGGTGTATTGCCGGATCACGACGTCGTCCTTGTTCACGAAGCGGAACGTCGCCGGCCGCCGCGGCCGGGTTTGACCCCCCATGAAGACGTAGTTGAGCGCCGTATCGCGGGTGTTCATGATGAACTCGCCCGGACCCAGGGAGTTGGTGCCCGGTCCGGTGAACCGACCATCGGAGGTCGTCTTATTGACGTACACGTGCTCCTGGCACGGCGTGACCGCAGCCAGGGCCTCGCCGGCGTTCACTAACGTGACCAGCGCCGCTGCCACTGACACGGCCAGCGCAGAAGCCAGGCGGCCACGCCAGGATCTGTCTGCTGCCAACATGGTGCTTCTCACCGCTCTCCTCACATACCGACCGCGCAACCGAGCCGATCTTGGTTGCTAGGCGGACAGTACGGCGAGGCGATGACTCGGCCATGACTCGCTGCTGACTCGGAAGCCCGATCACGCGCCGGCTGATTCGGAGCCGGGATCTCGGGGCGGCGAGATGCGGTAGACGGTGCGGCCTCCGAATCCGTGGCGGCCACATCTCGATCTCGGCGGCCACGATGCGTGCGGGCAAGGGGAAAGTCTTACGAAGCGCGGAACTCACCCCTCGGCATGCCCGGCCACCACAGGTGCCTCCCGCCTGCTCGCGTTCCAGCCGGGCGCGACGTGGCCAGCCGTTGCTAGCGGTGCCGGGAGCGGCGACATCCGTTCGGCGATCGTAAGCTTCGCCGGCGGGCCCCGGCTGCATTCGGCGCGAGACGATGGTCGCATGTACGGCCGTACCGCAGCGGTCGCCGGCTTGTTGACGGCGCTAGTGGTCGGTGGCTGCGCCGCGAACTCGGAGCCGAGTCCGGCTTCGTCGGCCGGCACCAGCGATCAGACCGGCCGGGCAGACCGGGCCTATCAATATCCGCCGGCACCGCAGGTCCCGACTGGTGCGCTGGAGCGTGGGGTCGCGGACGCGGTGGTGGAGCTGACCGGCGGGTTGGCCGGTGGCCGGTTCGACCAGGACGCACTGAACGTGATCGCGGCGTCCGGTGATGCCCGGTTGGCTTGGTTGGTGCAGGACGTGCTGCGGTTCCTGCGCGGTGGCGGCGAGGAGGCCGCGCTGCTGGCCGCGTTCGACCGGCTTACCGGGGTAGATCCGCGCCAGGATCCGAGCTTCGCCGACAGCTCGTGGCGCAGTGTCGCCAACCATCTGCTGGCCTGGGACCTGCCCGCGCCGCCGGGCTACCAGCAAGCCAAGGCCCGGATCTTCTTGCTGGTGGAGCCCGGCTGGGCGCCGTTCTTCGGCGACGAGAACACGGCAATCGACTGGCGGCTGGTGACCTGGGGCGGGGTACGGATGGACCAGCGGCGGTTGCGCGACCCCGAGCCGTGCCGGCACGCGTGCATCCCGGCGTTGGACGACCCCGCGCTGACCGACGCGGCCGGCGGTAGCTGGTACCCGGACGACGCCGTGGTGTTCGGACTCGTCGAGGGCGGTGCCGCACTGGCGCTGCCCAAGAACATCATGGAGGTGCACGAGCTGGTCAACCTGACCCTCGGTGGCCGCCGGCTCGGCGTGCCTTACTGCACGTTGTGCGCCTCGGCGCAGGCCTACTACCTCGACGAACTGCCGGACAGGTTCGGTGACGTCGTGCTGCGGACCAGTGGCCTGTTGTCCAGGTCCAACAAGATCATGTATGACGTGCGGACTTGGTCCGCGTTCGACACGTTCACCGGCCGCGCGGTATCCGGGCAGCTGCACGACCTGGGCATCGTGCTACGGCAGGCCACCGTGGTCACCAGCAGCTGGGGACAGTGGCGGCAGGCGCACCCGGACACCTTCATCGTGGCCCGCGACGGCGGGATCGACCGGATCTACCCGCTGGACCCGCTACGCGGCCGCGACGACGCCGGCCCGATCTTCCCGGTCGGCGAGATCGACCCGCGGCTACCCGCCCAAACCCAGGTCGTCGGCGTCATCGCCGACGACGGCACGCCGGTCGCGTTCGACGCGGCGCGGGCCCGCGCGGCCATCGGCCGAGGCCAGCCGGTCGTGGCCGCAGGGGTCGAACTGGTCGCCGACGGCGGCGGACTACGAGCCCACACGGCGGGCACCCATGCGCCGCTGGTCTCACATCAGGCCTTCTGGTTCGCCTGGAGCCAATTCCACCCCGGAACGCAGCTCTGGCCATAGCCGGGCGTGACTTCGCGAAGGGTTGGCGCGGTGGTCACAGGGTCCGGGCGTCATCCTCGCCGGCGGTGAGGAATGCGTCGGCGGGACGGAGTCGGAACTCGGTGGTGAGGCTCCGGACGGTTCTGATGCGGTCGATGCGAAAGAAGCGTACGTCGTCGCGGAGGTGGTCCCAGGCCAGCGTGTACCAGACGGGGACGTTGTAGTAGAGGTACTGCGCTTCGATATCGCGGCCGGTGATCGCGCCGTGCTGGTCCTCGTAGACGATGCGAATGAGCCGCTGGTGCATGAACGCGTCCAGGAGCGGTCGGGTGATGTGGGGCGGCGGCGGATGGTTGGAGGCGAGCACCTGCTCGGACGCGGGTCCACCGACAAGGATGCGCCGGCGCAGCGCCAGGATTCGGCGGGTCTGGGCCGGGGCGAACGCCGCACTGACCTTGCGGGTGATCGAGCGCAGGTCGTCGAGCAGGAGCGGTGAGCCGATCTTTTCCGCGATCGTGAGGCTCAGCAGGAGGCCCATGGCCTCTGACTCGTTGAGGTGGACCCGGCCCAGCGACCACCCCCGCTCGAGGCGGAGCCCTCCTCCTCGGCCGCGGTCACTGTCGATCGGGGTTCCGAGGTCACGCAGCGTGGCCAGGTCCCGCTGCAGTGTTCGCACGCTCACACCCAGCTCAGCCGCCAGTTCTCCGGCCGTGGTGACGTCACGGTCGGCCAGCAGACCCTTGAGGGCCTCCAGTCGCCCGACGCGGCTCTGTTCGGTCTGCCCACCCGGCACCCGACAAATATGACAGAAAATGGCATATTCGCCAATAGCGTGAGACGCGACAGAAGGAGTTGACCGACATGCACATGGCGATTGCGCCGTTCAGGCTGAAGGCCACTGTTACCGAGGACATGCTGCTGGCGGCATCGGACGACTTCGAGGCACGCTTCGTCAAGACCCAGGACGGGATCATCAAGCGGATCCTCGTCAAGGGCGTCGACGCCGGCGGCTACGCCGACATCGTGTTCTTCACCGACCTGGAGGCGATCGACCGGGTCGTCGAGGCCGAGCGGACCAGCGAGGTGTGCGCAGCATTCTTCTCGATCATGGACGGCGACGATGAGCACCGCGTCTACGAAGTCGTGAAAACCTACGGTTGATCGACGACCGACCGGAGCCGAGCCGCGCGGAGCGCGAGGTAGCGCTGTTCGGGCAGGCT
>JAKEEW010000034.1 GCA_022616375.1 Sporichthyaceae bacterium | reverse complement strand
GGCAGGGGCGCCGTCTCATGACAGTCCTCGCGGGACGAGCGAACGAAGCGCTCCCTGCCGGGAACCACCGTGCGAAAGGAAGGTAGAGCCATCAGCGAACCGCAGTACCCCCAGCCTGAGCAGCCCGGGCCGCAGCAGCCGAGGCGCGAGACCACAGCCGTCCTGGACGTCGAGGACGCCACTAGCACGCAGACCCAGCCGGTGACCCCGGCCGCGGCTGCCGACGCGACGACGCCGGCCGCGGCCGCGGACCCGACCGGGCCACCGCCGTGGAACCCGCTACCTGACTCGGACGCCGAGCCGGCCAAGCCCGCACGCCGGGTCTCCGCCGGCATCGTCGCCGCGATCCTGGCCGCCGGCCTGGTCGGCGGCGGCATCGGCGCCGTGGTCACCAACCAGCTCGATGACAGCACGACGACGGTCAGGTCCGCCGCGCCGGGTGGCGTCAGCAACCCGATCCCGCGGTCCGCCGGCGATCTCAGCTCGGTCAGCGAGGTCGCCGCCGCGGTGCTGCCGAGCGTTGTGTCGATCGAGGTCCGCGGCAACGGCGGGGGCGGTGAGGGCTCCGGTGTCGTGATCAGCGCGGACGGGCGGATCCTGACCAACAACCACGTGGTCGCGGCCGCCGCCAGCGGCGGCCAGCTTCGGGTCACGTTCAGCGACGGGCAGACCGCGGCCGCCGAGATCGTCGGCCGCGATCCGGGCTCGGACATCGCCGTGATCCAGGCCCAGGGCCGCACCGACCTGACCCCGGCCACGCTCGGCGACCCGGCCGGTCTCGCGGTCGGCGAGCAGGTGGTCGCGATCGGATCCCCGCTCGGCCTGCAGGGCACCGTCACCACCGGCGTGGTGAGCGCGCTGGATCGACCGGTGGTCATCGGCACCGAGAACGGGCTCGGAGCCCCGGACGGCCGGACCGTCATCGACGCGGTCCAGACCGACGCGGCGATCAACCCGGGCAACTCGGGTGGCGCGCTGGTCAACATGAGTGGCGAGGTGATCGGTATCAACACCGCGATCGCCAGCCTGCAGAACGGGCTCGGTGGTCAGGCCGGCTCGATCGGGCTCGGTTTCGCCATCCCGATCGACCAGGCGAGCCGGATCGCCGAGCAGCTCGCGGACGGCGAACAGGTCAGCCGTGCCTTCCTCGGAGTAAGCGTGGGTGACCGGAACGCGGCCGGTGAGCCGGTCCAGGGCGCCGCCGTCACCGAGATTCAGCCCGACAGCCCGGCGGCTGCCGCCGGACTCGAGGTTGGCGATGTCATCACCCAGTTTGGCGACCGCCGGATCGACGGCCCCGACGCGCTAGTCGCGGCCGTCCGGTCGGAAAGCCCAGGGACCGCAGTCACCGTGAACTACCTGCGCGACGGGCAGGCCAGCACGGTCGAGGTCACCCTGGGAACCCGATCCGAGCAGTAACCGCCGGATCGGACCGTCGGGAGCCCCGTTTGGCTGCGGGGCTCCCCGGCAGGTCCGGCCCGACCGCGGTGCACGCGCGCCCTGTCGTCGCCGAGTCAACCAAGGAACCGGGCCACGTCGGCTCGCTCGGCATCGAGCCGGGCGATCAGGCCCGGTTCCGATGCGGCATCGAACAGGTCAACGACGACCTGGCCGCGGGGCAGCCGCCAGGTGCCAACCACCCGCCCGTCGACCGCCACGGTCGGGCGGATGATGCCGCCACCCGGATGGACCGCGCGGGCGTGCTCGGCCGGCACGACCAGATCCCTGGACCGCCAGCTGAGCAGATACTCGTCGAATGCCGGCAGCAGCCGCAGCCGGCTGTCCGGCGGGCCCGAGGCCGATTCTGCGGCCGACGCTGGGGCCGACGCTAGGACTGACCCTGGGGCCGGCTCTGGCGCCGACTCTGGGGCCGCTGCTCGAAGCCGGTGCAGGACACCGCCGGCATACCGGATCTCGTCCAGCTCACCGGCGATGCCGGCGAACCCGGTCTTGGCGTCGCGCAGCGGCAAGCCGGACCAGGCGGCCAGATCAGCCGGCTCGGCCGGACCGCGGGTGCGCAGATAGCGGCGGGCCAGCTCGGCCAGGGCCGAGCCGGCGTCGGGCTCGGCCCGGATTTCCTGGCCCAGCCAGTCGGCGGCGTGCACGTAGGTCGGCTTGCTGCCCTGCTCCGGGCCGTGCACGACCCGGCCGTGAAACGCGCCGAGTGCCGCCAGGTGCACAATGCCCTGACCGGTGGCGTGGACCCCGACCGTGGCCAGCCGCTCGCCGAGCCCGGCCTTGGTCAACGGTCCCTGCCCGGACAGCGCCGCGGTCACCGCGCGAAGCAGGTCCGGCTCGGTTCCGGTTACCCCTTCCTGGGCCAGCCGGCGTAGCGAGCCGGCCACCCGGTACGGCCCGAACAGCGGCACCAACCAGGCCAGATCCTCGACGGTGACCAGATGCAAGGTGCCCCGCGGTCCCCAGGTGCGGACCACTGAGCGGTCGGCGATCGCGTCGTTCACGGCCGCCGCGGTGAGCTCCCTGGCCCTGACCCGCAGCGCCAGCCGAGCGGCCGGCAGGTCCTGCGCCTGCACCGCGAGCAGCTGGCCGATCAGTCGCGGCGGGTCGGGCTTGCGGTCCGGTCGGTGCAGTAGCTGGGCGCGCCAGCGCGCGAGCCGCAGACCGTCCTCGTTCACCCCAGGCCCAGGTCGCGGAACGTGACTCGGGCGAACGGCCCGAGGTCCGCGGCGGCCAGCTCCTCCTGGGCGAACCAGCGGGTCTCGGTGGTCTCGTCCCCGTCCGGGGTGGGTGTCCCGCTGCGCACGGTTGCCTCGTAGACGACCGAGACGTAGGCGGTCAGGTCGCCGTTCGCATAGGTAATCCGGTAGTCCGGCCCGCCGACCACGTCAAGCACGCGGCCGAGCTCCACCACGATCCCGGCCTCCTCCTCGGCCTCCCGGCAGGCGGCGTCTCGCGGGTGCTCGTCGACCTCGACCGCGCCGCCGATCGTGCCCCACTTGCCGGTGTCGGCCTGCCGCACCAGCAGGATCCGGCCTTGCTCGTCCCTGGGGAGCACCGCAACTGACGGCAGCAGCAGGAGGCCGTTGCCCACCTGGTCGCGTAGTCGGCGAATGTGGTCGGATACCGGCATGCAAGCACCCTATTGGCGACGCCGGTCATGACCGAGACCGCTGCCGCAATCGAGGCGACCGGCGTGTTCCGGTTCCGCAGCCACTCCGGCTTCCTGGTGTGTCGATGAGTAGCGAGGACCAGCCGCTGGACCGGTTGCGCCGGATCTGCCTGGCGTTCCCTGAGGCGACCGAGCGGCTCAGCCACGGCGAGCCGACCTGGTTCGTGCGGGACAAGAAGGTCTTCGTGACCTACGCCAACCAGCATCACGACGAGATCGTCGGGTTCTGGTGCGCGGCCCCGCAGGGTGCGCAACATGCGCTGGTGACCCGGGATCCGGCCCGGTTCTACGTGCCGCCCTATGTCGGCAAGCGCGGCTGGCTCGGGGTCCGGCTCGACGTGCCGACCGACTGGGCGCAGATCGAGGATCTGGTCGAGGACGCCTATCGCACGGTGGCGCCGGCCCGGCTGGTGGCCCAGCTCGACCGGCCGGGGTGACCGCTACAGCTCGACCTCGCCGGTGATGCAGGTGACGGTACCGCCGGCGACCCAGATCGTGCCGTCCGGATCGGTGGAGATGTGCGCCCGGCCCGAGCGGCCAAGCACGGTTCCCTGGCTGGCCACGTACGGCGCCGTGGCCCGACCGGTGCGCAGGAGCCAGTCGGCCAGTGACGCGTTCAGGCTGCCGGTGACCGGATCCTCGACCGTGCCGCCGTCCTTCGGAACGAACGCACGGACCTCGAACCCGATCGGCGACCCGGCTGGGTACGGCCCGACCACGCCGAGGTCGACGTCGACCGGGCGGGGCCGCAGCCTGAGCACCGCGTCCGCGTCGGCGAGCAGGATTGCGACCCAGCCGGGTCCGTTGTCCACCCACTGCGCGTCGACGATCTCGGTGCGGTCGATCCCGGCGAGCTCGGCCAGATGCGTGATCAGCGGCTCGTCCACCGGCCCGGAGCGGACCAGCGGCGGCGCGGCGAACGCCAGCCCGGCCTCGGCCCGCCGGACCCGGACCAGCCCGGCTGCGCACTCCTGCACGACGACGTCGGGCCCGCCCGTGCCGTTCGCGTTGCGCGACTCCAGCCAGGCGTGGCAGGTGCCGAGCGTCGGGTGTCCGGCGAACGGCAGCTCGGCAACCGGGGTGAAGATCCGGATCCGGTAGTCGGCCTCGGGCGTGGTCGGCGGCGCCACGAACGTGGTCTCGGACAGGTTCATCCAGTGCGCGAAACGCTGCATCTGTGCGGTGTTGAGGTCGGCGCCGTCGAGCACGACGGCGACCGGGTTGCCGTGGTACGGAGTGTCGGTGAACACGTCGACGTGACGAATCGGGCGGCGCATCGGACGAGTCTGCCATCCCGGTTCGCCCTACGATCTACCCCGTGCCTGGGTTGCGCGCTGCGGTCGCGGTCGGCCTGGCGTTATCGGTTGCACTGGCCGGGTGCCAGTCGGCGCCCGACAATCCGGCCGGGGCCGAAGTGCCGAGCTCCGGCCAGGCCGGCGCCGCGCCGGGCTCCGACGCGTCGCCGAGCCCCGCGGTGCGCCCTGGGATCGGCCGCGCGACCTCTACCGCACCGGCGTTCACCGCCGGTAACCCGAACGGATCGGCCAGCGTGCCGGCCGAGGCCAGGCCGGAGGACACCAGCAACCCGGATCGGGTGATCGGCAATGGCACCGCGGCCAGTTGCACGTCGAAGGCGGTGGTGTCGGCGGTGGCCGCCGGCGGGGTGATCACGTTCGACTGCGGTCCCACCCCGGTCACGATCCGGATGACCACGACCGCGAAGATCCGCAACGCGAACGGGCCGCGCATCGTCATCGACGGCGGCGGCCTGGTCACCCTCAGCGGTGCCGGCGAGCGGCGGATTCTCTACATGAACACCTGCGACCAGGCCCAAGGCTGGACCACGTCACACTGCCAAGATCAGGATCACCCACGGCTCACGGTGCAGAACCTGACGTTCGCGGATGGCGACTCCACCGGGGAGACGGTTGACGGCGGCGGAGGCGGCGCCATCTTCGTCCGCGGTGGCCGGGTCAAGGTGGTGAGCTCGCGGTTCGTCCGCAACCGCTGCGACCGGACCGGCCCGGACCTCGGCGGTGCGGCGATCCGGGTGCTCAGCCAGTCCCGCGGCCTGCCGGTCTACATTGTCAACAGCACGTTCGGTGGCGCCGCGGGAGACGGTGGGGTGTGCTCCAACGGGGGCGCGCTGAGCAGCATTGGAGTGTCCTGGGTGGTCGTCAACAGCTACTTCAGCCACAACGAGGCGATCGGCTGGGGCGCCAACCCGGCCAAGGGCGGCAGCCCCGGTGGCGGGAGCGGCGGCGCGATCTACCTGGACGGCAACCTGTTCACCATCGACATCCGAGACACGGTGATCCAGGACAACCACGCCAGGGAGGGTGGCGGCGCCATCTTCTTCGTCAGCAACGACCGGTCCGGAACGATGCGGATCGAAGACTCGGTGCTGCGGCGCAATCCCAGCGACCAGTTCGAGACACTCCCCGGCATCTTCTTCCTCGGCGCCCGCGACCCGACGGTCATCGACAGCAGCATCCAGTAGTTGCGTGATCAGGGACTCTGTATCCGAAATCCGGACACCAGAGTCCCTGATCATGAGATCGGGACGGGGGCGGACGGGGCGGATGGGGCCGCCGGCGCCTGTGCCTGCGCTGGCGCCGGAGCCGCTGGCGCCGGTGCCGCTGCCGGGGTCGGGGTCGGGGTCGGGGTCGAGGTCGAGGTCGGGGTCGAGACGGTGACCTGGTCCAGCTCGATGCGGATCTGATCGGCCTCAGGGACGCCGAGCTCGGCATACTGCCGAGCCGCCCGGGCCCAGTGCGGGCCGGCCGCCTCGGCCTTGCCCAGCCGGCAGAGCGACCGCGCGAGGCCGTGATGGGCGCGGGCCTGCTGGTAGCGGTTGCCGTGCTCTCCGGTCTTGGACAGCGCCCGCCGGTAGGCCCGCAGTGCCTGGGCCGGCTCGGCCGCGGCCAGCAACGTGTCGCCGAGCCGGTTGAGCAGCTCCGCGGCCACATGGTTGTCGCCGATCTCACCGGCGATCCGTAACGCCTGCCGGTGGTGGTCGAGCGCGCTGCGGTACTGGCCGCGCCGCTCGTGCACGGTGCCGAGATGCCCCAGCGAGTAGCCCTCGGTGGTCCGGTCGCCGATCCGGCGGGTCAGGTCGAGCGCCTGCTGGTGGTTGTCCAGCGCCTCGGCCAGCTGCCCGAGCCGCAGGTAAACCGCGCCGAGGTTGTTCAGGATCTCCGCTTCGCTCTCCCGGTAGCCGGCCTGCCTGGCCTGGTTCAGCGCGTCGGTCAGGTAGCGCAGCGCGTCGGTCCCGCGGCCCAGGTAGGTGAGCACGTAGCCGAGCCCACACAACTCGTTGCCGATCCCGGCCGGATCGCCGATGTCGCGGAAGATGGCCAGCGCGCGCCGGTGGTAGTCCAGCGCCGCCGGGTAGTTGCCGAGCTGCCCGTGCACGATGCCGAGGTTGCCGAGCACGCGGGCCTGGCCCAGCCGGTCGCCGAGCTCCCGGTAGAGCTCGAGGGTCTGCTGGCCGCATTCCAGCGTCAGCTCGGTGCGGCCCAGGTGCCAATACACGATCCCGAGCATCAGCAGTGCGCGGCCTTGCTCGGACTTACTGTCGATTGTCCTGGCCAGTTCCAGCGCGCGCTCGTGGTGGCAGGCGGCCTCCTGGTAGCGGCCGAGCCGCCAGCACACCGTGCCCAGACTGGTCAACGCGTGCGCCTGGTCGGTCGGCACGGGCGAGTCGGCGACGTGCCGGTAGAGCTGTTCCGCATCGTGGTAGTGCGCGCCGGTGTCCAGGTAGCGCAGCAGGATCGCGGCAAGCTTGCCCGAGTGCTCAGGTCGGCCGTGCTCGGCGGCATGCAACGCGGTGGCGATCAGGTTGGGCCGCTCGAGATCGAGCCAGCGAACCGCGTCGTCCGCATCCGCGAGCGGCGGAGCCGGCCAACCCGGATCCGCGATCGCCGGACGGCGCTCCCGGTCGAACGGCGCGACCAGACCCATCGCACTCGCGGCCGCGAACAGCTGCTGGTCGGCTAATCGGGACAGCGCGGCTCGGCGCTGGTCGGCCGGGTCTTGCCCGGCCAGCTCGATGGCGTAGGCGCGCAACAGGTCATGCATGCCGTAGCGGTGCGGTCGCACTACCTGGATCAGATGTGCCTTGGCCAGGTCGGCCAGCAGCATCCGGGCCCGGCCCAGCTTCACCCCGGACAGCGCGGCCAGCGCGAACTCGTCGAGGTCGTGGCCGGGATGCAGGCCGAACATCCGGAACGCGCGCGCCGCGTTCGGAGCCAGGTTCTGGTACGACCAGGAGAACACCGTGTGGCTGGCGGTGCGCGGCTCACCACCGGCGTCCAACCGGTGCAACCGCTGTCGTAGGTCGGCCAGCTCCGCGTCCAGCTCGGCCAGGGTGGCGCCGGACCGGGTGCCGGCCAGCTCGGCCACCAGCCGCAGGGTCAACGGCAGCCGGACGCACCGGTCGGCCAGCGTGGCCGCGGCATCCAGGTCGTCGCGCACCCGGCTACCGACCAGGACCTCGAGCAGGTCGACCGCCTCGCATCGGGTCAGCGGCTCCAGCTCGATCCGGTGCGCGCCATGCCGGGCGATCAGGCCGGTGAGCGCGTCCCGGCTGGTCACCAGCGTCATGCAGCCGGAGCCGCCGGGCAGCAGCGGCCGGGCATGCTCGGTGTCGCGCGCATTGTCCAGCAGGACCAGCATCCGCCGGTCGGCCAGCAACGTGCGGTAGCGCGCCGTACGTTCGGCCGCGGTCGGTGGGATGTCGGTGCCGCTGACGCCCAGGCTGCGCAGGAAGCCGGCCAGCGCTTCGGCCGCCGTCATCGGCTGGTCCGGGTCGTAGCCGCGTAAGTCGACGTAAAGGCAGCCGTCGGGAAACCCCGCTCCAACCCGGTGCGACCAGTGCACCGCGAGCGCGGTCTTGCCCACCCCGGCGGTGCCGGTGACCGCGGCAATCGTGCGATCCAGGCCCTCGTCCAGTGCGGTCAGCTCGGCCTGCCGGCCGGTGAAGCCGTACACGTCGGGAGGCAGCTCGCGCGGCACCCCGAACCCGCCAGGAGCGGCCGTGGTGCCGCCTGGTCGCCGGACCCGGCGCTGCTCCTCGACCCGATCCCGGGCGGTGGCGAGCGCGCGCTGCTCTCTCGCGCTCGCACCGAGCAGCCGGATCAATACGTCGAACCGGTCGGTCGGCGCCAGCGACTTCCCGCTCAGGTACTCCGAGATCACTCCGTACGCGTAGCCGGACCGCCGCGCCAGCTCGCGTACGGTCAGCTCCGGGCTGCGCTGCCGGCGAGCGTGCCGGCGGCGGAGCTGCCGTAGCGCCTCGCCGAGCTCCTCCAGGGTCTGGATCCGTTCGACCGGCACGGCCGGGTCGGTGACCTCGTGCTCGGCAACGCCTGCCATCGTTCCCTCCCTGGGCCGCCGCCTGGCAACGGCGGTGTTCGGGATTGTTCGGGTTCTGGCTAGGAACCCGACTGCCGGTGGGACCGTCGTGCCGTGCGGTCGGTAACCCGCACCGTCGTTACCAGCCGCACACGTGGCACCACGCACTGTGTTGAGCGTATGGGACGTTGCGGACTCCGAGTTCCACGAGTTCGCTGATTCCTCGCGCCCAATCCAGCCCTGGCACACCGCCGGGGGGATTCCCCCGTGGGCCGACCGCCGCCCGGTACGTACCGTTGCCGCATGCCACCAGCCCGCCGTCCGGCCCTCCTGCTGGTGGCGATCGGTGTGGTGCTGGCGGGAATGGCCGGCCTGGTGGCCTGGCTCTACCGGGGGCCCGAGCCTGGCTGTGAGGTGGTCGGGGGCGGCCGGACCGTGCGGCTCAGCCCGGCGCAAGCCGCGGCGATCAGCACCGCCAGCGCTACCCCGGTCCGGCAGCGCCGCGCTGACTCGGCCATCGCGCGGTCCATCCGTGCCGCCGGTGCGTCACTGCCGGACGGCGCGATCAGCCAAGCCGATGCGCTGGCTCTGGCCGGTGCTCTGGCCGGTCGGGCGGAGGCTGCGCTGACCTGCCAGTTCAGCCCGGCATCGGTGCCGGCCGAGATGCCGAACGGATCCGGGCTCACCGGTCGGGCCGAGCGGGTCCGCGGCGAGCTCAGTGCCGCGTTCGGGCAGATCCAGGTCGGCGGGTTCAGCCCGAACGGGGTGGATTCCGGGCATATGCCAGGCTCCGCGCACTACGACGGTCGGGCCATCGACGTGTTCGTGCGTCCGGTCGGGCCCGGGCAACCAGCGCCGCGGGTGGGCGATCGCACACTGGGCGGTCGCGCACGCCGCCGAGCTGGACATCGCGACCGTCATCTTCGACGACCGGATCTGGTCGGCACGCGCTCGGACAACGGCTGGCGGGACTACGACCCACCGGGCGGACCGACCGACAACGCGATCCTGCGACACCTCGACCACGTCCACATCGACGTACTGCGCGGAGGTTGACCTCGAGCGTTGGCCAGATCGAGCGCAGGGCCGAACTGCCGGCGGTAGTTCCCCTACGCAAGGTTCGTCGGGAGGATGTGATCCGGCCGCTTGAGCCAGCGAGGGGAGCGCGATGGAAGCACCACGAGAGCAGGTGCGGATGGTCCGGCCCGCAGACCGCACGCCCGGGCCGTCGACGCCGGGGATGGAACGGCAGCAGGCGTTCAGCAGCGCCGAGATGTGGTCGGGGTTTGTCCGCACCGACGCCGGGATGGCCTCCGGATGGCACCACCACGGAGACTACGAGACGGTGATCTACGTGCTCACCGGCGCGCTGAAGATGGAGTCGGGTCCGGGCGGGAGCCAGGTCGTCGAGGCCGGGCCGGGCGACTTCGTCCGGGTTCCCAAGGGTGTCGTGCATCGGGAGAGCAACCCGTCCGCCGTGATCGCCGATCTCGTCGTAGTCCGGGCTGGCTCGGGCGAGTCGACGTTCAACGTCGACGGTCCCGACTGAGCTCTGGGCCAGGATATTGGTTCGAGGCTTGGCTCGGCTCACACATAAGGTTGGGCGATGCCCTCGGTAGCGGAACACTCAGTCGCATTGGCCGGCGTCACGCTGCGGTATCGCGAGCACGGCCCCGCGTCGGCACCTCCAATCGTGCTGCTGCACGGCCTCGGCGAGGACGCCGCCGGCTGGGACGAGATCGCCGCACCGCTCGCCGAGTCGCACCGCGTGATCGCGCTTGACCAGCGTGGCCACGGAGCGAGCGACCGGCCGGGCGACTACTCCTACGAGGCGATGCGCGACGACGCGGGCCGGCTGCTCGACGTGCTCGACCTGGCCGACGTCACGCTGATCGGGCACTCGATGGGCGCGCTCACGGCAGCCTTGCTCGCCGAGCAGGCGCCTGGCCGCCTCGGCCGGCTGATCCTCGTCGATGCCGCGCCGCTGCGCGAGCCGCTCCCTGCGGAGGAGCCGCCGGAGTCGCCGCCCGGCCCGGTGCCGTTCGACTGGGCCGCACTCAAGGCGGTCAGGTCGCAGAGCAACAATCCGTCGCCGCGGTGGTGGGACGAGCTCGACCGGATCACCGTCCCCACGCTGATCATCTCGGGCGGTTCGGCCAGCCAGGTTCCCCCGCAGCGGCTCGCCGAGGCAGCCGAGCGGATCCCCGCGGGCGAGCTGGTGATCGTCGAGGGCGCCGGACACTTCGTGCACACCGCCGAACCCGAGATCTTCCTGAAGCTGGTCACCGAGTTCATCGCCCAGCACCGCGCGGGGTAGCGATGCGATCCGGCGGTCGTCGGGAATAGCGGCCGCGCGGCGTTGGTCATAACCTGGGCAACTCACGAGCAGAGGAGACAGCAGCGATGCCGCTGTACGGCGACGAGCACGTCAAGCGCTACATCGAGACCGACGGCGAGGAAGGGCACGACTGGCGACGGGGTGCGCCGGTGCTGCTGCTCACCACGACCGGGCGGCGGACCGGGCGCAAGATCACCAAAGCGTTGATCTACCAGCCGTACGGCGACGACTACCTCGTGGTCGCGTCCAGGGGCGGCTCCGACAATCCGCCCGCCTGGTACCTCAACCTCGAGGCTCAGCCCGAGGTCGAGGTCCAGGTATGGGGTGACCGGTTCAAGGCCCAGGCGCGGACCTGCACGCCCGACGAGAAGCCGGCGATGTGGAAGCAGATGGTGTCGGTCTGGCCGGACTACGACACCTACCAGGAGAAGACCGACCGCCAGATCCCGGTCGTCGTGCTCGAACGGATCTGACCCGGCCGCCGCGGGCTCCCGCGGGATGGGTGCGGACTAGCCGGGATCGACGTCCCTGGCGTCCAGACCAGGCGCGGCCAGGATCACCTTGGTGCCCGGCTGGGCCGCGACCTCGAGGGTGCGCAGATGCAGCAGCGCCGGGTGATCCTCCACCAGCTTCGCCGTATTGGCCAGCGACCGCAGCGCCGCCGCCTCGCCCCTGGCCCGCTCCAGCGCGGCCCGGCCGGCCTCGCGTGCCATCAATGTCTGCGTCATCGCGAGCCGCAGCTCGCCCGGCAGCATCAGATCGCGGATCACGACGTCATCGACCTCGACGCCGATCCCGGCCGTTGCCGATCGGACATCCTCGGCCAGTCCGCCGAACGCACCGGTCCGCGCGCTCACCAGCTCGTCCAGCGACACGGCAGTGATGGCGTCGCGAACGGCCAGCTGCACTGCGGTGTGCAGATCGGCCTGCGCGGACTCGGTGGTCGTGAGGTACCTGGCCGCATCGACCACCCGCCACCGCGCTAACGCGCTCAGCCGTACCGACAGACCGTCCGCGGTGAGCACGTCCTGCCCGGTCACCACCAGCCACCGGGGACGCCGGTCGACCCGGTGCACCTGGGAGCGCGGCGGCCAGACATAGTGCCGTCCGGGCTGCAGCTGGTCCCGAACCTTGCCGTCGACGAAGCGCACGCCGGTCTCCCACTCCATGATGGTGACGCGCCACACCATGATCCACCTCCTCGTCCCAGGTCCGTCCTGCGGCTCGCCTCCCGGGGAGACGACCCTCGCACGCCACGCCACCTTGGCGGGGGCAGCCCCGAAGAGTGCCCGCAAGGCCAAGGCGCCGCTGCCGAAGCCGGCGCACGAGAGCCATCCCGTGATGGGAGTCGAACCCGAGGCTGTTATCAGCAACCAGTTCGGACGCCCCAATTCGCGGGACCCGGTCGCTGATTGCCGCCGAGCCGCTTGGCACGTCCGGCCTGAACCATAGGTCTGCCGGTCGATCTGCGGCAATCGACTTACCGCACAAAGGCCAGCTTCTCGGAAGCGAGAAACTGGCCGCTGAGCTGGTGAATGTGGTGGGCGATACTGGGATTGAACCAGTGACCTCTACCGTGTCAACGTAGTTTTTATTCGCCGCCCTTTCTCCTTGCTGCACTAAAAAGCTAACATAAGCGCAGGTCAACAGGGGAATAGGCGTGCCGCATGGTGCCAGGTGTTGCCGGTTGGTATCGTGCGTTGCCGTTGACAGCCGTTGACAAACGATCAAGCACTCGATTGGCGCGCAGTGGGATCCTCGCGAGAGCGGGTCATGGGGGACGGAGCGGTCCGGTATACAGCGCTGTACCGAGACCTGCGCGGCCGGCAGCGGTCTGCCGGCACTTTCACGACTGAAAAGCAGGCCGACCGGGCGTGGCAGCGAGCCGAGGCCCGGCTCGCCGAGGGGCGGGTCGGTAACCCGAGGCGGGGCCGACAGACCTTCCGCGCGTACGTCGAGGGCGAGTGGTTGCCCAACCACGTCATCGAGGCAACCACCCGGCAGTGCTACACCTACGTCTTGAACAGACACCTGCTGCCCGAGCTCGGGCCGATGCGGATGGCCGAGATCATGCCGTCGCATGTTCGCGAGCTCGTCACCGAGTTGCAGGTGTCCGGCGCCTCGCCATACACGATTGCCAAGTGCAGGACGATCCTGAGTGCCATCTTCACCACCGCGCTCAACGACCAGATCATCTTTCTGCACCCCTGCAAGGGTGTGAAGACGCCCCCGGTGCCAGCCAAGCCGCTCGAGATCGTCACCCCGGAGCAGTTCGACCTCATCTACGGGGCGCTCCCGGACGCACAGGCACAACTTCTGGTGGAGACCGCGATCGAGTCCGGGTTGCGTTGGGGCGAACTGGTCGAGTTGCGGGTCCGGGATCTCGACCTTGCAACCGGGATCCTGACCGTCAGCCGCACCGTCGTGGAGCTGAGCCCGAAGCACCATCCCACCCGAGGGCGCTTCCTAGCTAAGGACTATCCGAAGGACAAGGAGTTCCGCCGGCTCAAGCTCGGCGCACAGTTGGTCGCGAAGATCAATGCGCACATCGCGGCGGGCGGGCTCGGACCAGACAGCCTATTGTTCACGGCACCGACATCGCCGGCTGCGCCGCGCCTAGTCGCGGTCCCCGATCCCGACACTCTCGGTCGCACCGAGCCGAACGCTGCCGGCCGGCGCTATCGTCACGGCACTCTTACCGGCTACTCGCTCGGCCGATGCCGCTGCCAGCATTGCCGAGACGCCTACGCCGTCTACCGAGCCAACCGCCGAGCCGAGGGCAAGGACGACCCGCGGCTTGGCCGAGCGTTGGACACCGACGGACACATCCCGCGCGCTTGGTTCCGCACCAGCGTCTGGAAGCCTGCCCTAGACGCGGCCGGCATCGACCGGACTATCCGCATGCGGGATCTCCGCCATGCCCACGCGTCGTGGTTACTCGCCGGCGGAGCCGACCTGCAGGTCGTCAAGGAGCGCCTCGGCCACGGCAGCATCCGCACCACCGAGCGTTACCTGCACACCCTTCCCACGGCCGATGAGACCGCCCTCAAGGCTCTCCGTAAGATCCGCAAGCAGTCAAGCTCGAAGGTGAGCTTGGAGACGGTCAAACGGTAGGCGCTTGCCTTCAGCCAGTCCGTGGACAGCAATCGAAGGGTCCAGCGCATGCGAGAGGCACGAACTGATCAGACGCGCCAGGTTGTCGAAGCCTGCATCGTGAACACCAACACGTCCCCCTTCGCGGAGCTGGCGTTGAGATCCCTGGTAGCGACCCATGGCGGTGCTGGGACAGGTGGCTTGAAGGTGACCATGCTGGACAACTACTCGCGTGACGCGGGCTTGAGTGATCTGCGCGCCGCGGCGGCGGAACTTGGCGCGAGATTCGAGCGCAGCCGGTGGCCGATCGACACCGCGAGAGTGAACACCCATGGGGACGTGCTGCGCGATTTCGTGAGGAATCACTCTGACGCTGGCTACTTCCTGTTCGTCGACGCCGACATCGTGTTCGAGGAGGTCGGCACCGTGTGGACCATGCAGCGGGAGCTGACAGCGCAGCCCGATGTGTGGGCCGTCCAAGCACGCTTTCGGAACTATGAGGAGGAGCACGGGAATGGCGCCAGCCTGGATATCGCAGCGGGGCGAGGCCAGCGGGTCTGGTGGCGATTTGAACCGGTGCCACCAGGTGATCACCAGATGGAGACGGAGCGATTCACTGGCACCGATCAGAAGCGCTGCCACACCGCGTGCACCCTCGTGGCCAATTCGACGAGGTTCAGGACGATCTGCAACTCGGTCGGCCTGTCCTGCGCACTCATCATCAGCGAAGACGCTGAGTTGGCGGGCCTATATGACACGCTCGGCTTGGCGTCCCGGGTCATGACCACCCACGGCCTCCGGTACGTCTTGTCAGAGGCTAGCGTCACGCACTTCTTCGGTATGAGTTACCGGCCACGGCACGAGGTGGCAGTCGCACTTGAGGACTGCCGGCGTCGATTGTCCGACTTGCGATCCACCCGTCCAGGGCACGGGCTGGCGGAGGACTAGGGATCGTGATCATCCGCGAACACCGGGCCTGTGCTGACGTTCTCTCGATTGTGACGGAGAGTTCCATGTCTAATGACTTCGTGCGCCCAGCAAATGCGTGTATCGGGGAGTGACCTTGCTGCGGTATGGGAGCTGATGACCTCAATAGAGGGCTGGTTCGATGAGGAGGAGGCCGCCGTGCTGTGGGCGGCCGTATGCGGAGTGCTGCGTGATCTACCCGAGGGTCACGTGGTGG
The DNA here is from genome assembly GCA_022616375.1 of Sporichthyaceae bacterium. Classification (GTDB taxonomy): domain Bacteria; phylum Actinomycetota; class Actinomycetes; order JAKEEW01; family JAKEEW01; genus JAKEEW01. Next base: position 265 of record JAKEEW010000034.1, on the reverse strand, counting down.
AGGTCGGCAGCTACCGCGGCCGGTCCACGGTGCTGTTGGCCAGTGCGATGCGTGCGCTGCGGCCCACAGGCCGAGTTGCAGCGATTGATCCGCACGAGGGTGTCATCTCGTTGGCAGGCCGTCCAGACAGACATGGTTCGCCAACCTATGAGGCGTTCCAGGCGAACGTGGCTGCAGCAGGCTTGACCGACTTCGTGGAAGTTATCCGGACGCCCTCGACGCACGTGGTGTGGGATCGTCCCATCGGATTGCTGTTCATCGATGG
>JAKEEW010000308.1 GCA_022616375.1 Sporichthyaceae bacterium | reverse complement strand
GGGACGCCGTGCCCGCCCCGGTCAAGGAGGCAGCCCTGATCGCCGCCGAGGGTCTTGTCGGCCTCGACGGCCGCGACGACCGACGCGGCGCCGGTCGGGTTGGCGGAGGCGGCGAGCTTGAGCTGGCCGACCCGGTCCAGCGCGGCTGAGACGAGGATGGTCACGGTCGGCTCGATGGTGAACCGGCCGCGGCCCATCGTGGCGTGGTAGCTGGCGATGGTGGGGACGCCGACGATCGCCTGCGGCGGGTTGATCTGGTCAGGGGTGATATCGCTGACGCGAAGCCCGCCGATCGTGGCGAGGCGGGCCTCAATCCCGTTCATGACCTGCTCGATGGTGGGCGCGGCCATGTCAGGCGACCCGGACCGCGTTGCGGCGGTAGGGGGCGAGCATCATCGCGGTGTGCGGGTTCTCCCGCGCCCGGATCCGGCCGAACTCACCGAACCCACCGGCGCCGAATGGGGTGTCGCGGAGCTTGAAGATTTCCTCGGACAGGATCAGGCACGACTCCTTGACTGGCGCTGGGACCGCTGCCCAGCCCCATTGGGCGGTCACCTGGACCGGGGTCCGCTCCCCCCAGCGGGGGAACCGGGCGGCTTCGACCGCCCGGACCCTCCAGAACGGCCACCCGGCGACGCCGTCCACGACCCCATTGCGGGGCTCGACCTGGTAGTCGCTTGCGGCCAGGGTGGTCTCGAAGGTGCCGTCATCGTCGTCGTCGGTCTTGACCAGCAGGCCGGTGGTGGTGTGGAAGTCGTCGACCAGGGTGAGCGACCGCGAGGTCGGGTCGTACAGGCGCGCGGTCGCCACCGTGTCCTTGTTGAACTGGCGCCGGCAGACGTGGTCGATCCCGCGGCTGGCGGCGGCGAGCGCCTCGGTGAGGCGGGTGTCGTCGGACGTGTCGGTGATCCCCAGCCGCCCCTTCAGCTCTGCCAGGGTGGCGTAGCTGTCGCCGAGCGCCACGGGTCAGACCCCGAGGCGCAGCACGGCGACGACGACATCGGCGGCGGCTGAGCGGATGGCGTAGAGCTGCTCGCCGTGGGGCAGGTCGATGGTGAGCGTCGCGCCGGCGGCCAGCGAGAACCCCGTCCCTGCGGTGACCGACGAGTCGCCGAGATCACATGCGTCGGTGGCGTGGGTGTTCTTGACAACGAGCCGGGCGCCGGAGACCGCGCCGGACTCTGCGGCGTTGAGCGCGATGGCGGCGGTGCTGACGGTGACCCGCGCGGCAGTAATCGCCATGGCTACCCCTTTCCCTACTTGTCTGCGGGCCTGGTGCGGGCCTTGTCGGCGGGCTTCGCCCTGGCCTTCGGCTCCGCTGGCTCCGGCGCCGCTGGCTCCGGCTCCGGCTCGGTCGTCGGCTCCGGCGTTGGCTCCGGCTGGGCCAGCAGGCCATACCGCTCCGCGTCGGCCCGAGGGAGCTGCTGCCCGGGAGTGCAGTACAGCCACCGGGCCGCCGGGTCAGTCTCCGGCACGAGCCGGGTCTGGTCCTCGGTCAGGCACAGCCGCTCGGTCGCCACGACGTGGTTGCCGTCTGGCTGCTCGTCCCGGATGTACCGGTACTCCAGCGCCATCTCAGCCCAGCTCCACATACCAGACGGCGAGCGTGAACTTCCCAGCGGTCAGCGCCGTGGCATTGATCCCGAACGTGAGGCTGCGCGCGGCGGTCGTCTTCACCGGCGCGGCCGTCGCGGTGAGCGTCACCCGCTTCGCGCCGGTCGTCGACCACGGCGCGGCGTTGCGCGCGGCGGCGGCCTGGATGTCGGCGGCGCCCTCGGAGCCGAGCTGGAGCGTGTCGGTGGCGGTGCCGCCGGTGAGCGCGGTCTCCACGTGCAGCAGCGCGTCGGTGATGATCGCCCCGGATGGGACCTGGTCGCCGCGCAGGGTGATCGTGGAGACCGCCCCGCCGTCGGTGGCGAAGTCGTACAAGCCGACGGCGGGTTTCGGCTGGCCCAGCGACAGGCCCGCCGCGGTGAGCTTGTTGGTGCCGGTGATGACGGGCACTGGTCACCCTCCAGTCGTAGAGGTGTCGGAGGTGTGTCGTGGACGCGCTGTCCTGGCCCGACCGAGTTCGTGGCAGTCGGGCCAGGACAGGCTGGACGCAGACGAACGCCTACAAACCGGTCACAGTTCCAAATGCCTTTGGGCGGTAGAAGATCAGGGCCACGCGGACGTCGGCGCGGATGGCGAGCTTGCCCTCCACGAAGAACGTGCTGTGCGAGTTGCTGATCTGCGTGTCGATGCCACGCCGGACCGCGAGCTCGCTGAAGTTCCGGAAGTCGCCGATGACCGCCTTCGTGCTCGTGACCGCGGTGGTCTGCACCACCGGGACGCCCCAGATCGTCTCCGGGCCGGGGATCGCGGGGTGGCCCCAGATGTAGACGCCGTCGGCGGTCCGCAGCAGCCGCACCGTCTCCCATTTCGCCGGGGCGATGAACACCACGTTCGGCTC
>JAKEEW010000307.1 GCA_022616375.1 Sporichthyaceae bacterium | reverse complement strand
GGGGTTGAACTCGTGCCCGAACCGCTGCTGGTAGCGGCCGGTCATGAGCCCGGCCCGCGTCGGCGAGCAGTACGGGTGGGAGACGTAGCCGTTCGTGCAGCGCACCCCGTTCTTGGCCAGCGAGTCGATGTTCGGCGTCGGGACGTCTTTGCACCCCTGGGCCCCGAGGTCGGCGTACCCCTGGTCGTCGGAGACGATGACGATCACGTTCGGCTTGCGCGGCTCGGCGGCGGACAGGCCGCCGATAGCGGACACGAGCCCGGCCAGGACCAGGATAAGTCGGCGGGTCATTGCAGGAGCTCCTTTCGGGTCGGCTACTTTGTCTGGGCGTGCAGCTCTTGGCGTAATCGCTTCACCGTTTCCGCGAACTTCGGGTCGCCGGCCAGGTTTGTCCACTCGTGCGGGCCCTGCCGGTGGTCGTAGAGTTCTTCCGAGCCATCAGCATAGCGGATCAGCCGCCAGCGGTCATCGCGCACGGCGTGGCTTCCTTTCCCGAACGTGGTCAGGGCCGGCCGCGTCGGCGCGGTCGGGTCGCGGAGCTGCGGCACGAGCGAGACGCCGTCCAGGTCGGCCTTCGCCGGCAGCCCGCACAGGTCGAGGAGCGTCGGGTACAGGTCGATCAGGCCGACCGGCTGCCGGCAGACCTCGCCGGTCTTGAAGCGTTCCCGACCGCCTTTGGCCGGGGCGATCACCAAGGGGACGCGGGTGGCCCGCTCCCATCCGGTCCACTTGCCCCAATGCTCTTTCTCGCCGAGGTGCCAGCCGTGATCACTCCACAGCACAATGACGGTGTTGTCAGCGTGCGGGCCGCGGTCGAGCGCGTCCAGCAGCCGGCCGACCTGGGCATCGACGAACGAAACGCAAGCCAGGTACGCGGCCACCGCCGGCTTCCACTGGCCGCGCCGGACCACGGTGGCGTGCGCGCCGGCCGTGACGGGTTCCAGCGCCAGCCGGCGGGCCGTTGCGCCCAGGTCATTCAGGTCGTCTTTGCGGGTCGCGGGTAAGACGACCGTTTCGGCCGGGTAGAGGTCGAAGTACTTCTGGGGCGCGAACAGGGGGATGTGGGGCCGGTAGAAGCCGACCGCCAGGAAGAACGGCTGCTCGTGGCGGCGGCGCAGCCGCTCGG
>JAKEEW010000306.1 GCA_022616375.1 Sporichthyaceae bacterium | reverse complement strand
GGCGCGACCATCACCGGCATCGGCCGCACCACCCGCCCCGCCCCCGGCGACCAGTTCGCCCTGCTGATCCCGGTGATGATCCCGCTGCTGGTGCTGGCGCTGCCGTTCTTCGACACCTTCTTCGCGGTCGGGCGGCGGATGTTCTCCGGCAAGGGCATCATGACCGCCGACAAGCGCCACCTGCACCACCGGCTGCTGGAGATCGGCCACTCGCACCGCAAGGCGGTCCTGGTGCTGTACGCCTGGAGCGCGCTGCTGGCCGGCGCGGCGGTCGCGCTGGCGTTCACCGGGGCACGCAGGGTGCTGCCGTTCTTCCTGATCGTGGTGGTGTGCGGCATCGTGGGACTGCTGGCGCCGCGCTGGCGCTTCGGCCGCCACCATCCCCGCGCCGGTTGACCGGACCGGACTGACTGGAGGGTTGTTCCGTTGGAGTCGTCCGATGCCCGCATCGTCCGCGGGGCACTGCTGGTCACCGTGCCGGTCTGTGCCGTGGTGACCGCGGTGGCCGCACTGCTGGACGGCCTGGACGGCCTGTACGGGGCGCTGTTCGGCAGCCTGCTCGCGATCGCCTTCTTCGCGGTCACGATCGTGGCGGTAAGCGTCGCCGGCCGCATCGACCCGCTGCTGATGCTCCCCGCGGCGCTGGGGACCTACGTGGTCAAGATGGGCGGCATCCTGGTCGTCCTGCTCGTGCTGCGCGACACCGAGGCGTTCGACCGCGGCGCGTTCGCGGTCGCCACCGTGATCGGCGCCGTCGCCTTCATGGTCGCGGAGGTCCGGTTCGCCTTGCGTGCCCGCACCCCCTACGTGGACACCGAGCACGGGGCGCCGCCGGGTCGCTGACAGCGGCGGCGACGCGCGCTGGCTGGTCACCCAAAGCGCCGCTTGGCCGCTCCTCGCGACCGGACGACCTGTGCTGGTATATTCGCCCGCCCATGGGAGGAACACCTGGTAGTGACAAGAACCGGGGTGGGCCCGAGGTCGCTTGGACCATCATCGGGATCCTGCTGTCAGGCGTGATCGTGTGGGGTGGTACCGGCTGGTTGCTCGACCGGTGGCTGGACACGTCGCTGTTCCTGCC
>JAKEEW010000305.1 GCA_022616375.1 Sporichthyaceae bacterium | reverse complement strand
CTGGCCGCGGCCGGGGCCGCCGTGCTCTGGCGGCAGCTCGACGATGCGCAGCGGGCTCGCTGGCTGACGGTGACCGGCGAACGCCGGGCCGGGATCATCGCCAGGACCGCGCTCGGTCTGGTCCTGGTGCTCGGCGGGATCTCATTCTTCCTGGCCAGCCGCGGCGACTTCGCCGACGCCGGGGAGAACATCCTGGCCATCGTGGTGATCACCGCCGGACTAGTGGTGATCTCCAGTCCGTTCTGGGTCCGGCTGGCCAGGGAGCTGTCCGAGGAGCGGCGGGAGCGGATCCGATCCCAGGAACGCGCCGAGATCGCCGCGCATCTGCACGACTCGGTGCTGCAGACGCTGGCCCTGATCCAGCGGCACATCGAGGATCCGCGCGAGGTGGCCAGGCTCGCCCGGGCCCAGGAGCGCGCGCTGCGCGGCTGGCTCTACCGCCGGCCGATCACCCCCGGCGCCTCGTTCAAGATCGCGCTCGAGGAGCTGGCCGGTGAGGTCGAGGACGCGCAGGGCGTGGACATCGACGTCGTGGTGGTCGGTGACTGCCCATTGACCGAGGCCACCCAGGCCCAGCTGCGGGCGGCCAGGGAAGCGATGGTCAACGCGGCCAAGTACGGCACTCCCGGTGGCGCGACCATCTCGGTCTACGCGGAAGTGGACGACGGCGCGGTGCACATCTACGTCCGGGACCGCGGGCCCGGCTTCGACCCCGATTCGGTGCCGGCCGATCGGCTGGGGATCCGGGAGTCGATCGTGGGCCGGATGCGACGCAACGGCGGAACCGCGCAGGTGCGCAGCATGCCGGGCGAAGGCAGCGAGGTCCGGCTCGAGATGCCGCGCGAGGCGGTAGGAAAGGGAAACTAGCTCACATGACATTGCTACGGGTCGTCCTGGTCGACGATCACCGGATGTTCCGCACCGGGGTGCGGGCCGAGCTCGGCGACGCGGTCGACATTGTCGGTGAGGCCGAGGATGTCGAGAGCGCGGTGGCCACGATCACTGCGACCCGCCCGGATGTGGTGCTGCTCGACGTGCACCTACCGGGCGGTGATGGCCGCGCGGTGCTGGATGCGCTGGCCGCGCGGATGCCCGAGGTGAAGTTCCTGGCCCTGTCGGTGTCCGACGCCGCCGAGGACGTGATCGGTGTGATCCGGGCCGGGGCCCGGGGCTACGTCACCAAGACGATCACTGGCCCGGAGCTGGTCAGCGCGCTGACCAGGGTCGCCGACGGGGATGCGGTGTTCTCCCCGCGGCTGGCCGGGTTCGTGCTCGACGCGTTCGCGAACTCGCCGGATGCCCCGGTGGTGGACGAGGACCTCGACCGGCTCACCCAGCGCGAGCGCGAGGTGCTCCGGCTGATCGCGCGTGGCTTCACCTATCGCGAGGTCGCGGCCGAGCTGTTCATCTCGGTCAAAACCGTAGAGACGCACGTGTCCGCGGTGCTGCGCAAACTTCAGCTGTCCAACCGGCACGAGCTGTCCCGCTGGGCGGCGGCGCGCAGGCTGGTGTAGTTCCGAACCGGACGGGAATCCCCGACACTGTCGGGAATACCCGTCGTCCTTGAGCGAAGCATCGGCCGGCCGCCCGACCGCCCGCCGACCCGTGTAACAACGTCCGGATGTAATCCCTGCGCGTCATGTACCGGTATCGGCCTGGCACCGATCGGATCGCGACGCTGGCTCCGCCGTGTCCCGGCCGCCACACTCAAGGCGTTGATCGAGCGAACCGGGGGCTGCCATGCAGGTGAGCCGGGCCGCGCGGGTCATGGTGTGGGGCTGCATGGCGGTCGCGTCGGTGGTGCTGGCCGGATGCGACCCGGTGACGACTCCGCGGCCGGCCCGGTCTACCCCGATCACGGCACCGGATCCTGAAGCCACGCTGCCCGCCGGGTTCGGCTGGGCCGGCGGCCCGGAGAACGGGCTGCGGCTGGGCGTGCCGGCCGACTGGGTCCAGTTCGCACCGAGCTCGGAGTCGCTGGTTGAGCGGCACGGGATCGTCGTCCTCGACGCCAAGGGCGCCGAGGACCTCGACGACTACGAAGCCCATCTCATTGCGTCGTGCGGACCGAATCCCGGCCTGGTGGATGCGGCGGCCGTCGCACGGGACGCGCCGCGCCGGGTTGGTGACCGCCAGCACCTGGACGTGTCGGCGGTGCGGCGGAATGGGCGCCAGCTGGTGATGGTGACCTACGACGACGAGACGCCCACCGGTCGGGAGCGCTGGTACGAGTACGTGTTTCTGGCCAGGGGAGATCGGTTGTGCCTGATCAGCCTGACCACACCGCTACCGGATGGGCCGGCCTTGGAGCGACTGGAGCTCACGTTCGAGCAGATCGGCGGCACCATCGAGGTGCTGCCGGCGCCGAGCTAGGCCAGGGCGACCGGGTCGCTGTGTGCGAGCGCGGTCCACAGATCGTCGCCGTAGCGCAGGATCAGGCCGGCCGAGTCCACGGTCAGCTCGGCGCTGAAGTTGCCGGCCCGGTACTGCCAGCGGTTGCGGTCCAGCCGTTCGTAGGTCTGCTCGAGCACCTCGACGGTGAGCTCGGGGAACTTGACCCAGGCGGCTCGCACCGCGACCACGTCACCCGCAGCGCTGGCCAACCGGCGGATCGGCAGCGTGTTCGTGGCCGGCGAAACTCCGAGATCCACGTCCGAGCAGCCGGCCAGCATCGGAGCCGACGACTCGTTCACGTGCCAGTTCCCTGCACCGTCGGATCCGAGGGACAGGTGCCGGGGCCGGCCGTCGGTCCGCACGCTCACCCCGGTCGCTCTGGTATGCCAGAGCTCGTCGACCAGGATCAGGTAGCGGACCTCTGCCGGGCGGCCGTCGAACGGCAACAGCACGGTGCCGCTGAGCGTGTGCCCGGTTCCGGTGGGCGCCAGCCGGCAGGTCTCGGTCGCGGACAGCGAATCGCTGCGCCACAGCACTGTTCGCACGGTTATGACTATGACTCACCGGGATCGGCCAGGTCGACCGCCACCGGGGCCCGGACCGCGACCTGCGCGATCTCGAAGTACTCCGCCCGGCCGGCGGTACGCAATGATGGACCACCCAACGATCTCAAGCGTGGTTGTGTGCGGAGGGAGCCCGCGGTGGAGACGCTGCGCCTGATCCTGCTGTTCTTCCACTTGCTCGGTATGGCCGTGCTGTTCGGCGGCTGGGTCGTCCAGCGCGTTCAGCCGACCAAGCAGGTCAACCAGCCGATGATCAACGGTGCCTACACCCAGCTGGTGACCGGGGTGCTGCTGACGTTCGTCCGCGGTGACGCGCCCGAGGTGGACTCCGCCAAGATCGCGGTCAAGGGGATCGTGGTGCTGGTCATCATCGGTCTGCTGCACGCCAACCGGCGCAAGACCGCGGTGCCCAACGCCGCCGATCTCGCGATCGGCCTGCTGACCGTGCTCAACGTCGGCGTCGCGGTGTTCTGGACCTAGCCAGGCGGCGGCGGCCCCGACCGCAGCCCCCGCGGCGTCCGCCAGTGCGCGGCTAGGGTGTGTCTCCCAAGTCGTCGGCGGCGCGGATCGCCGCCCAGGCGACGACCGGCTGCGTTGTCGAGAGTCGCCATAGCTCCACTATCGACTCCTCCT
>JAKEEW010000033.1 GCA_022616375.1 Sporichthyaceae bacterium | reverse complement strand
GGACTCGGCTTAGTGGGCATTTACGGCGTGTTGTCCAGCATTGTCGCGCAACGCACGCGGGAAATCGGCATTCACCCGGTGCGACCCCGACTCCCACAGGTGACCCCACCACACCCACCGGCTTCCCGTCCCCGAGCTCGACCGGCGTACCGGCACCGGACGAGTGCGTTCCCGACAACGGCGAACCGGGACTACCCCCACGCCTGGTCCAGGATCGGCCGCTCGGCGAAAGCGCACCCGAGAAGTTCCTCGACGCAAAGGACCACCTGGCCGGCACCACACCGGAGCCCGATCCGGCCCGGGTCACCGTCACCGCGGTGGCCGACGAGCTGGTGGCGCGGGTCGGGTTGCGGGCCGACTGGTCAGCGGTGGATTACGCCAACTTCGCCGGCGTAATGATCGAACCGAGCGCGTCTCGCACTTGGCTGTACTGGAAGGGCGCCCTGCCCGGCGACATCGCCGGCTTCGTGTCCGGACTGCGCACCCGCTACCCGACCGTGGACATCGTGGTCAGGCCGGCGCGTTACGGCCTGCTCGAGCTCAACGCCGCCCGCGCCAGGATCACCAGCCGGATCGAGTCGGGCCCGCCGCTCAGCTTCGACGCGCACACGTTCACCGTCCCGCCGCAGGGACACTGCCTGGAGGTGGAGCTCTCCGCCAGCGCCGGCGAGGATCCGGCCCAGCTGCTCGAGCGGGCGCGCGCCGAGCTCGAAGCGGTCACCGACGGGGTCCTGGTCAGGGTGGCGATCGGCATCCCGATCGAGTTCACCACGGGGCTCACCGGATCTCTGGCACAGCTGGCTGCGGCGGCGCAGAACGACGATTTCGTCGGCAGGCTCAAGGACCGGGAGCCGTACTGGGCCGGTATCCGGCTGCCCACCGCGTTCCAGACCGGCGATGCGCAGACTCCGCTCGGCTACCAGGTCTGCACCAGCGGATTCGCGGTCACGAAAGTCGACGTCGACCACCTGCTCACGGCGGCGCACTGCTTCTTCCCCGGTTACTCGCTGGACGCCTTCAACGGCAAGACGCACGACAAGGCGGATGCCGCCAAGAAAGTCGGCAAGCTGGAGCGGCTGAGTCGGCAGCGGGATACGGCTCTGATCTCGGTTGCGAGGAGCGAGGGTAAGGGATACGGCGGCGGGATCGACAAGATCGGAACCCCGAAGGCGGACTACAAGGAGCGGTATCGCCGCTTCGCCGACTACGCCATGATGCCGCCGCACCAGGAGAAGGAAGGCGCTCCCATCACCAACAAGCCGGAGGGCGACATCTGCGTGTCCGGTGCGACCACCGGTGAGCATTGCGGGCTGACTGTCACCCGAGCCAATACCAGCTGGAAGCCTCGGATTCCCGACGATATTGCCAAGATCGCCAAGGACATCGTCAAGGAGCACGAGAACCTGGTAGTCGGTCCGGTTTCATCGTCACCGACCCGAAGGACAAGACCGTGAGCGGGACCGGTGACAGCGGTGGCCCGGTCTACTACCGCAATGCCAAGAAGCAGGACATCGCGCTCGGCTTGATCAGCGGTGCCGGCGGCCGGGCCGCGCTGAAGGACTGCGGTGAGTACCCCAATGCGGACACCGATCAGCGTGCGGTGGAGGTCAAGTGCTCGCCCGCCGCGTCGGTCATTCCGATCTCGTCGGCGCTTGCGATCGTGACCGCAAAGTTCAAGTCCGGGTAACCGGTTGG
>JAKEEW010000304.1 GCA_022616375.1 Sporichthyaceae bacterium | reverse complement strand
GTCCGCCCGCGCGTGACAGTGCTTTGTGCTCGCTCGGCCAGCGCCAGGACGAGCCGGCGCGCCGGCGGTGACACTCGCGCCACTGCAGGCTGCCGGAGAACACCAACCGGGCGCTGCTGCGCTCCCAACGCGCGCTCACGGCCTCGATCGCGGTGCAGACCAGCGCGGTCAAGGCCCACACCGTTGCGGAGAACACCGGCCGGCTGGCCCGACTTCGCGCGGTCGCGGCGATCGCGGTGCACAAGGGCGCGATGCTGGCCGCCCGGGCGGTCACCCTGGGCTGGACCGCGGCGCAGTGGCTGCTCAACGCCGCCCTCGCGGTGACCACCAGCCCGATCGGGCTGATCGTGCTCGCCATCGCCGCCCTGATCGCGATCCTCGTGGTGGCCTGGCGCAGGTCCGAGACGTTCCGCCGCATCGTGATCGGTACGTACGAGGCGATTCGGCACGGCGCCGGGGTCGCCGTGGACTGGGTGGTCGACAAGCTAGCCAGCCTGGCCGGGTTCTTCACCCGGCTCCCCGGCACGATCAAGACCGCGATCCGCCCGGTCACCGACATCCTGCTCTGGCCGTTCAAAACCGCGTTCAACGCGATCGCCTCACTGTGGAACAACACCGTAGGGCGGATCTCCATCCACGTCCCCGACTGGGTGCCCAAGATCGGCGGCAAGGGCTTCGACGTCCCCGACATCCCCACCCTCGGTCACGGCGGGATCGTGCCCGCCACCCCCGGCGGGCGGATCGTGCGCGTGTCCGAGGCCGGCCGCGACGAGGCGATCATCCCACTGCCCCGCCGCGGCCACCGCGCCCGCCTCGGCGGCGCCGGCGGCACCACCATCAACGTCAACGTCAACGGCGCCGTCGGCGACCCCCGCTCCATCGCCCGCATGATCCACGCCGAGCTGATCGCGCTGCAAAACGGCGGCTACCGACTCGGGTTCAGGACCTGAGATGGCGATGCCGGAGCTGATCTACGAGATCGCGTTCGAGCGCAACCCGAACGCGGCCAACCCAGCCTGGACCAACGTGACCCGGTTCGTGCGCAAGGTGGAGGAGTCGTTCGTCGAGCGGGGCCGCTCCTACGAGCTGGACGAGATCCAGCCCGGCTCCGGCGGGTTCACCCTGCACAACTTCGCCGGCGAGTTCACTCCCGGCAACGCGCTCTCGCCCTATCACCCGTGGGTGCTGCCCGGCCGGCGGGTGCGCATCCGGGCCGTGCACGAGGCGCAGACCCGCACCCTGCTGGATGCGGCCGTCGACAGCTTCGACATCGAATGGCCCAGCCCGTTCGGTCGGCACACGCTGTGCCGGGTCGCCGCCACCGACACGCTCGGCCCGCTGGGCCGGCACGAGTTGCGCTCCCAGCTGGAGGAGGAGACCCTCGCCCTTGGGCAGAGCACCGGCCTGATCGCGTACTACCCGCTCACCGAGGACACCGACTCCGCCGCTGCCGGCGACATCACCGAGCTGGACAACCCGAGCCTGAACGTCACCGTCAAAGGCGACGCCGGGGTGGTCAGCTTCGGAGCCGAGCTACCGCTGCTCGGCGCCGACGGCCAGGGCGGGTACGCGGTCGACCAACCGGGCACCCTCGCCTCCGGCCGCTTCGCCGGCAGCTGGCTGCAGGGCACCCTGGCCACCCCGATCGACATCAACGGCAACTTCACCGTCTCCCTGTGGGTGATCGTGCCCGAGGTGCACCCGGTGTCCGGGCAGCCCAGTGGCCTAGTAAGGCTCGGCCCACCCGCCTCGGCGTCATTCGGGCCATTCCAGGTGCTGGTCTCGATGCTCTCAGCCGGCACCGTGGACGTGCTCATCGGATCCGCCAGCTCCGGCGGGTCCCGCCGGGTTGACGACGGCCGGGTGCATCACGTGGTGGTCACCGTGGCCAACGCCGGCGGCTCGGACCGCACCATCAGCATCTGGGTCGACGGGAAACTCGACACCCAGAACACCGTCGCGGTGACCACCATCCCGGCCGACTCCGCCGAGGTGTACGTCGGCTCCGGGTTCACCTTCACCGGGGCGGGCACCGGCACGATCGCGTTCACCTTCGAAGGCACCATCGGCCATGTCGCGATCTTCAACAGCACCCTCGACGCCGCCGGCGTGCAGCGGATCCACCGCACCGGCGCCGATGGGCTGCCCGGCGAGGACACCGGCACCCGGGCGCAGCGCATCGCCGGCTACGCGGGCCTGTCCGGCGGAGCGTACGACCGGGGGCTGTCCAACCTCGGCGCCCAATCCCTGGCGGGTCGCAGCGTGGCCGAGGTGTGGGCCGAGCTGGCCGCCACCGAGGCCGCCCCGATCTACATCGGCGCCGACGGCACCCCGCGGGCGCACACCCGCGGCCGCCGCCGCAACGCCGAACCCGCGTTCGTGCTGGACACCGCCCGCAAGCACTACCGGGAGATCCCCTACGGCAGCGACAAACAACTGCTGGTCAACGACCTGACCTACACCGGCGCCGGCGGCGCCCGCGGCCGCGTGGTCGACTCCGACTCAATCGACACCTTCGGCCGCTACCGCGGCGACCCGCTCGAGCTGCCTCTCGTGTCCGAGTTCGAGGCCCGCCAGCGCGCCCTGGGCCGGCTCAAAGACTACGCCCAGCCGGGGGTGCGGGCCAAGGCCATCGTGGTCACCCCGTCCGCGGTGCCCGAGCTGTTCGCGGCCATGCTCGACGCCGACCTGTCCCAGCGGTTCACCACGATCAACCTGCCCGCCACCCACCCGGCGCCCGCCTTGGACTACCTGGTCGAGCACGTGCGGCACTCCTGGACCGAGACCGAGTGGACCACCACGATGCGCGGCTCCCCCTACGACCGGACCCCCTACTTCCAGGCCGACCACCCCGTCTACGGGCGGCTCGACGCCACCAACCTGATCGGCTGGTAGACCGGCCACGCCGAGCGAACGGTGAGGTGAAGCTGTGACCGCGCCGCCCTCCATCCACGACTGGACCCTCGACGAGCAGGCCACCTCGGCCAACCTGCAAACCCTGTCCGCGGCGCTGCGCTTCGCCCAGCGACCCCCGCGGGTCAAGGCCTCGATCAGCGGCAACCAGTCGATCAACAACGCCGCGGACACGCTGGTCGCCTGGGACGGCGAGGCCTACGACCCCAACGGCATGCACTCCACGGTGACCAACAACAGCCGCCTGACCGCCCAGTACGACGGGCTGTACCAGGTGCAGATATCCGTCAGGTTCGACAGCAACGCCACCGGCTACCGGCGGGTCTTCCTGCGCAAAAACGCCAACGGGGCCGCCGGCGGCGGCACCTCGATCAAACAGACCACGCTGCCGGCGGCCAACGGTGCGGTCACCGAGGTCGAGCTGCACTCCCCGGTGTACCTGGCCACCGGTGACTACGTCGAGGCGTTCGTGCGGCACTCCGCCGGCGCCGCCCTGGACATCGTCGACTCCGACTCGACGCTGTTCTACGCCCGCTGGGTCGCCCTCGACGAAACCACCGCCTACACCTGACAGGAGACACCCCCGTGGACGTGCTTCCCGATGTGCTCGCGGTGCTCGGTGGGCTGGCCACCGCGGCGGCCGGCGCCGCCGGCATCCGCCGCCTCGCCAGTTGGGTGCGCCGGCTCGGGCACTTCCTCGACGACTGGTTCGGCGAAGACCCCCGCCCCGGCATCCCGGCCAGGCCCGGGGTGATGACCCGCCTGGCCACCATCGAGGACCGGTTGGGCGTGGTCGAACACGAGGTCACCTACAACGACGGCACCAGCCTCAAAGACGCCGTCGGGCTGCTCGCCGACAGCGCCGGGGTCGCCCTGCCCACCACCGCCGGCCACCACCCGGAGCAGTAAGCGGTGGCCGGCTGGCGGGTCGCGCGCGCCCTGCTCACCCTACGCGGACAGGCCGACCAAGCGTGGCCAAAACGGGACACCGCCAGCGACGGCACCATCGGCGACGCCGCGCACGCCACCCGCGACTCCGACCACAACCCGTGGGTCACCGACCCGGCCGGGGTTGGGGTGGTCACCGCGATCGACCTCACCCACGACCCGGCCCACGGCGCGGACATGCACACCCTCGCGGCCGCGCTTGCCGGCTCCCGCGACCGGCGCATCAAGTACCTGATCTGGAACCGGGCGATCCTGCGCTCCTACCCCAAGACCTCGACCCCGGCGTGGACCTGGACCGCCTACAGCGGGCCCAACCCGCACACCGCGCACCTGCACCTGTCCGTGCACCCAGACCAGGCCCACTACGACTCCACCACCCGGTGGCGTATCCCCGAGGAGGACCAGGTGCAGCTCGACGACAAGATCTCCCTCGACCCGTGGCAGCGGCCCTACTACAGCAAACCCGGCGAACCCGAAACCACCCACCTCACCGTGCGCGAGGCGCTGCTCGACGCCGCTGTGCAGTCCCGCCGCAACGGCCGGTGGATCAAGGACCTGCTCGACGACCTCACCGGCGAGCTACCCGCCCAGGTCGCCGCCGCCGTGCTGGCCGCCGCACCCGCCGGCGCGCCCATCGACCCCGCCGCCATCCAAGCCGCGGTCGGCGCCACGGTCGAGGCCCGGCTCCGCACCGTCCTCGGCAGCCTCGACAGCACGGCGCCCCCGGCCTGAACCCGCCGTGACCACGGTCCGCGTCGACCTACGCCAACCCGACGGCAGCCCGGCCGCGGGCAGCCTCACCTGGGTGCCCACCCGGCGGCTGACCACGGCCGCGCACATCCTGCTCCCCGCACCGTTCTCGGTCGCGCTGGCCGCCGGGGTGGCCAACGTGGCCGTCGTCGCCACCGACGACCCCGCCTACCCGGTCGAGTGGGCGTGGAAGGTCACCGAGCACGGCCCGCCCGGTGTCACCACCCGCCACGTGCTCGTCCCCACCTCCGGCAGCCCGCTCGAGTACGCCGCGCTGCAAGACGTCGACCCGGCCACCCTCGACCCCACCGCCCAGGCGCCCGCGGCGTGGACCGTGGCGCTGCAAGGCCCGCTCGACCTTATCCAGCACAGCCCGGCCGAGACCCCGCTGCGCGTGCGCCGCCACCCCGCCGCCGAACTCGGCGGGGACGCCAACCTCCTCGAAGTGCTGAACTCGTCCGGGCAGCTGGTCGGCTACCTCAACGAGGAAGGCCTACCCCGGGTCCAGAACCAGCGCAACGGCAAAACCATCTGGCGGGCCCGCAACTCCGGCACCGGGGTCACCTTCCTCGAACTGACCAACCTCGACGGGTCGATCGTGCACCTGGCCATCGCCGGCGACGGATCCATCACCAGCCTCGGCACCATCGAAGCCGCCAACGTCGGCGCCGACACCCGGCTGCTCGCCGCGTTCCGGCTACCCGGCAAACACGAAACCATCAGCCGGCTGCACATCTCCGCGGTCAACACCGCCATCACCTCCGGCACCCTATATCTGCACCCGATCTGGCTGCCAGCCGGAACAGTCGTCAGCAACATCACCTTCGTGTCCGGCAACGCCGCCCTCGCCGGCGGCACCCACCAGTGGTACGGGCTGCTCGACCAGAACCGGGTCGCGCTCGCGTTCACCAGCAACGACGGCGCCAACCCCTGGCCCACCAACACCGCCAAAACCCTGCCCATCGCCACCACCGCCGCCGGGGCCGCGTCCAGCTACACCACCACCTACACCGGCGTGCACTACCTCGGGCTCATGGTCGCCGCCGCCACCCCACCCAACATGTGCGGCGGCGGCATCATCGCAGTCGGCGCATCCAGCCAAACCCCCGCCTTCGGCGCCGCCAACACCGGCCTCACCACCCCACCCACCTTCCCGTTCACCGCCAACGCCCCGGGCGGGTCGAACGGGTTCCTCGGCTACGCATACACCGGCTAGGCTGCCCAGCGCAGGGGCCGGCAGGGCTTGGCCAGGCGGGGCTGCTGCCGTGTGTCTACGAACCGCCATCACAACGAAGTCGATCGCGAGTGCGACATCGATGCCCTTCTCGCGCGGGCGCTCGCCCACCTGATGGCTCGTCGGCCAACCAGGCGGGTAGCGCAGTGCCCGCAGGGTGGCGGGAGAACCCAGCCTCCACTAAACCCGGGGCGGTCCAGATCACAGTCACAACACGCCGCCCATCGGGACACCCGGCCCACATCGCCACCACCGACCTGGGCCGAGTGCCGCCATTCGCCAACGCCATCAGTCCTGGCGCGCACCCGGTGGGCGCGTGGCATGTGCTCGCAGCCGGCCGGGCCAACCACGCCGGCGAAGGCCACCTACGGCACCCTGATCCCCACCGACCAAGGCAATACCTACAGCGTCGGGGTCGAGACCGACCACACCACCGGCGAACCCTCGCCCCGCGAGCAGCTGCTCGCCCTGCTCATCGGCACCGTCGCGATCAGCCGCTACCTCGGCACCCCCGCGGCCGCGGTCATCGGCCAAGGACTACGCGCCCGGGCGCAAGACCGACCCCGACGGCATCACTATGACCCGCTAGGTCCAGGTGTCGGCGGGGTTGTCGATCCAGAACTCGTGGCGGCCGCGGGGGTGAACGGTGACGCCGAAGCGGGTGCGTGCTGGTCGTCCGGCGATGACGAAGTCGCCCACGAGGGCCTCGGTCTCATTCCACAGGCTGCGTTGGCCGTACTGCCAGACCTCGGGCTCGGGCTCGTTGTCGTCCTCTGGTGGGGCGATGGCGCTGGCCCAGGAGCCGTCGTCGGCGCTGAGCCATACCCGGTACCCCTCCTCGGTGTCGGCGCCGTCGATGCGCACGCCGGGCATCCGGATGCCCAGGGCGAACGCGACGTCGGAGTCGGCCAGTTCGCGTGGGTCCAGCGTGCTGATGCCCTTCCGGCCGGGGCCTGCGTCGGGCATCGCCTGGTGGGGTCGATCCCCGCGCAGCCACATGAACGCCGCGTCCCCGACCACTCGGCCGGCCGCGACGCCATCGGCAGTGACGGTGAGCCTGAGCAGAACCCCGGCGTGAACCCCGCTGTCGAACGGGGCGACGATCACTCCGCCTGGTCGACTCTGCTCGACCCAGGCGCCGGGCAGGTGCTGGACGGCCGCGGTCGCGATGACCCGGTCAAACGGCGCTCCGGGCGGGTAGCCGTCCAACCCGTCCCCGGTGACGATCCTCGGGTGGTAACCGAGCTCGCCCAGGTTCCTCCTCGCCTCCGCCGCGACCACTGGGTCGATCTCAACCGACACCACATTGGGGTCACCGAGGCGGGCGGCCAGCAGCGCGGCGTTGTAGCCGGTGCCGGTGCCAATCTCCAACACCCGCTTCCCGCTGTGAACATCAAGATGGGCGAGCATCCGGGTGACCATGCGAGGCATCGATGCTGAGCTGGTCGGCTGACCGGGGCCGCCCTCGCCACCGTCGTCAAGCTGGGTCACCACCGGCACGTCAGCGTACGCAAGCTCCCACCACCCGTGCGGGTCCACGTCGGTGTCCAGCGGCCGGTAGGTGCCCGGGGTGGCGCGGTCGTCATAGATCCGAGGCGGGATGAACCGGTGGCGGGGAACCCGAGTGAACACCTCGAGCCAGTCGCCGGTCAGGTCCCCGGCGTCGACGAGCTGGTCGGCGAGCGCGTCCAAGCGCGCGCGCCAAGCCTCCACCGTCCTCGGCCGGTGGCCCACCGGCTACTTGCCCCTCTTGCCAGTCCCCGGCTGGGACGCCCCGCTCTCACCATCCGGGTTCGGTGGCGGCAGCTGCGGAGGCGGAGGCGGAGGCGGTGCGCCGTGCTTACCCATCGAAAGGACTCCCTCAGTGGTCGGTACCTGCTTCACATCATGACGCGACCGTGACGGTGGTGTGGCCCTGGTCACCGCGCAGCAATGGCAGCTCGCCTAGCCGCTGGCCGGGCAGACGCTTCAGCTGCCCGATCGGGACCCACTGGTGACATGTGAGCCCGCGCGATCGCCACGTGCACAGCACCTCGACCTGCCCAGGCGCCAGCCTTCGGCGCACAAGGCCGACCACCGCGCGCCGGCCGGCCGGACAGTCGGGCCAGATCGTCATGACCGTCCGGTCGGGGGTCGGCCCAGGTAACCGCGTGTCAGTCATCGAATGCGGCCAAAGGATCGAAACCTGCC
>JAKEEW010000303.1 GCA_022616375.1 Sporichthyaceae bacterium | reverse complement strand
TCCAACCCAGGTGCCACCCGGGTCGCCGGCGAGCGACGTGATCCGCCCGATCTGACTGGCGAGGACCCGCTCGACGACCCAAGCCCCACCGGGCGGCCGCCAGGCGATCCGGTCATCGGTGGCGATCACTACAGTGTCGGCCGACAGCGTCACGGCCACGATCGGGCGCCGCAACACCGGCTCGCCCGCCGACTCGGCCGGGAGCATGACACCTTCGCCGGAAGACGTCGCCACACCCAGACCGGCGGCGGTACCGACCCAAACGGTGTCACCGGCTCCGGCCAGCGCCAGGATGCCGAGTCCCATCTGGTCGTCCCACGCGATGACCGACCCGTCGTCCGCGATGTGAGCCAACCCGCGCCTGGTTCCGGCCCAGATCCCGCCCGGGCCCTGGGCAAGCGCCACGACCGTGGCGTCGGGCAACCCCTCGGCGGTTCCGATGATCCGCACCGGCTCGCCCGGCTCGAAGTTGGCGACGCCCTGGTCGGTGGCGACCCAGAGTTCCCGGCCGCGCCAGAGCAGGTCGTAAATGACGCGGAAGCCTCGGCCGGTGCGCCCGAAGTCCTCGTACCGGAACTGCTGGAGGTCGTCCGCGATGAAGGTGAACCCTGGCCGCCCCGATCCCTGGTCAGCGCCCACCCAGACGCCATCCGGTACCGCGACGATTCGCCGCGCAACCGCGCCGAGGAGGCCGAAGGGAAGCCGTTCGAACCGGGTAACCAGCACATCCATCCTGACGACGCCGAGCCCGCTGGTGCCGAAGAAGACCTGCTCGGTTTCGGGTACGACCGCGGCGCTGGTGAAACGGTACCCGAACGACGGCGATCGTCCCGGATCGGTCAGGATGCCGGCACTCATCGCCTGCGCCTGGGGGTACCGGGCCAGGGCTTCGGATATCGGCAACGTCCCGATCCGACGGCCTGGCGCTGGCAGCCGGTCGGCCGGCATGGGGGCGATCGAGCCGCGGGCCAGGAACTGCCAGCCGAACGCGCCACGCAGATAGATCCCGCGGAACGGATCGTCGGCGTCGAGCATCAGTTCGGTGACCCCACCGCTCGGGATCGCCGACTCGAACTCTCGGCTGTGGGGCCGGTAGTGCACCAGTCCGGTCACTGTCGCAAGCCAGAGCGATTCGTCGATCGGGTCGGCGAGGGCCGCGTTCACCGGTGTCGTCGGGTAGCCGTCGGCAATGGTCACCGGCTGCGCCCAAGTCCGGCCCCGATGGTCGTAGACCGCGAGCCCGTTGCGGGTGGCCACGAACAGCAGCGTTGAGGTCGCCGCCAATGCGTCCACCTGGCTGTAATCGGTGATGACCACGCGTTCGTCGGGTCGCCAGTACCGCGACCGCTGGGCGTGGACGGCGGGGCCGGGCTCGACCGTAGCCGCCACGAGCAGCGACAGCAGTGCCAGCCGCATCAGACCAGGGCTGGAGGATCGAGCCGCAGCAGGACCGGCGCTTCCCACAACACCGGCGAGGCCAGCCGCCGCCAGAGATCGGGCAGCGCCGCGATCACGTCGGCCGGGCGGGTGGAGCGCACCGTCTGATTGGCGGAAGCCAGCTCGGCGCTTCGCCCCAACACCAGCGCGCCCAGCGCGGCGGCCGCCTGCGGCTCTACGCCTCGGGCCAGGAACGCGCCCACAAAGCCGGCGAGGAGGTCGCCCGACCCACCGGTGGCGAGCGCGGGATTGCCGGCGGCGACCACGAGGCTTGGGCCACCGGGCGTCGCCACGATGGTCGGGACCCCTTTGAGCAGCACGGTGGTCGCCGCCGCAGAAGCCGCCTGGGCGGCGGCCGCGAATCGATCGCTGCCGAGCGTGTCCCTCAACGTTGGGAACGTCGACCGGAACTCGCCGTGATGCGGTGTGAGCACCCGGGACCCGCGCCCCAGGCTCTCCGGCGCGAGACCCAGCTGCAACGCGTCGGCATCGAGCACGACCGGACGCTCGGCCCGCTCGAGCAGCGCGCTCACGAACCGCGCCCGCACCGCTCCCCGGCCGAGTCCCGGCCCGATCACCGCGGCGTCGGCCCATGCCAGGGCTT
>JAKEEW010000302.1 GCA_022616375.1 Sporichthyaceae bacterium | reverse complement strand
GCCGTCGGGTTTGGCGTCCTGGGGCTTGGCGCCGTCGGGTTTGGCGTCCTGGGGCTTGGCGCCGTCGGGTTTGGCGTCCTGGGGCTTGGCGTCCTCGGGTTTGGCGTCCTCGGGTTTGGCGTCCTGGGGCTTGGTGTCGTCGGGTTTGGCGTCCTGGGGCTTGGCGTCCTCGGTCGTGGTGTCTTCGGCCGGCTTGGCGTCGCCCGGCTTCGCGTTGGGCTTGGCCGTGATGGTCGGCGGCTTGTCGCCCGTGAGATCGGAGAACGCGAAGATCTCGTCGAGCGTCTTGAGCGAGTCGTCCGCCGCCGGCGGCTTCTCGGTTGCCGGTTGGTCTGCCGCAGCCTTGTCCGCGGCGGCCGCGGCCAGGATGTCCTTGGCGGAGCGGACCCCGGGCACCGGCCTGGTTGGCAGCTTCGCACCCGGACCGCCCGCCGCGGGGCCGTTGGGGGAGTCCTTGGCACTGGCTCGACCGGCCGCCGGCTTGGCCTCCGCCTTCGCGGGCGCGGCACCGGCCGGAGCGTTGTCGGCAGGCGCGCTCTCAGTTGGAGCGGTGCCTGCCAGAAGTGCAGCGTCGGCCGGGGCCTGAGCCCCGCTGTCGTCGCCAGTCTCCGGCACCCGCGGTGTCGGGATCGCGGCAAGCTCGGCCACTGCGGCCCGTAGCTCGGCCGCGATCTCCGGCCGGACCGTGGTCTCGTCGGAGTCGGCTGCCTTGTCGGCCTTGGCCGCGGCCGGTGCCGGCGCCGGCTCGCCGGGCATCGGGAGGCCCTCGTCGGTTGGCTCAGCCAGCAGGGCGGGGTCGACCGTGCGGATCGGCTCGACCGGAGTGTCCACCAGGGCCACCACGACCGGCTCGGGACCGAGCTCCTCGATCACCTCACCCGCCGGAGCGGCCCGGTGCCGTTGGGTGCGCACCTGGGCCTGCGGCACCTCGGTGCCGATGCCGGCCAGATCGGCCGCCAGGACGACCTCGGTGCCGGCCAGCCCGACCGAGCAGAACACGGTGATCTGATCCCGGGTGCGCCGGCCGGGCACGGTGCCGGCGACCAGCGCGCCGAGCTCGACCATCCGGTCGGTTGGCAATGCGTACGGCTCCGGATAGGCGCGGACCTGGCTCAGTGAGTCGGTGACCAGGACATCGGCCTGGTCGGCCAGGTCGAGCGGCATCTCGTGCGCGGTCACCGTCTTGGGTCCGAGCGTGGTGACGTGCGTGCCGGGCGAGATCCAGCTCATGTCGATCACCGGGGTCGAGCTGTTGGTCGCGATGATGACGACGTCGCGGCCACGGACCGCGCGCTCGGCCGAGTCCACCGCTACCGCATCGACGAGCAGGTCGTCCCGGCAGCGGGCGGCGAACGCCTCTCGGGCGCTGAACCGCCGGCCGTAGATCGTAACCCGGCGCCAGTGCCGGACCGCGGTCGCGGCCCAGACCTGGGCCCACGCTTGATCGCCGGTACCGACGATGCCCAACGTGTTCGCGTCCGGTCTGGCCAGCGCGTCGATCGCAACGGCGCCGATCGCACCGGTGCGCCGCCGGCCGAGCTCATCCCCGACGGCAAGCGCGGCCAGCCGGCCGGTCTCGCTGTTCCAGACCACGACCGCCTGCTCGGAGCCGGCGTAGTCGTAGATTCGGACCCCGTGGACCCGCCGGCGCAGCCCGCCCGCAGTATACACCATCGGGCCGGACTCGAGGGGGGTGTAGGCCCGCGGCGGCGCGGCTAACCGGCCCTCCGCGTGGGCCGCGATCGCTTGCCGCATGACCCGCACGGCGCGGCTGGCCGTACAAGATCGAGCGACATCGGCGTCGGTGAGGATCTGAACCACGACCGCTCCATCCATCCCTGACATACCACGCAGCAGTACACCGAAGTGTGACGTTAGCGGACTGCGGCCATGATTGTGCCAGTGACCTCACCAAATCCCACCGGGATCCCGCCTTCACCAGGAGCCTTGGCCCGAATCGTTACGGTATCCCCGTCTTCGAGGAAGGTGCGGGTGCTGCCATCACCGAGGGTTACCGGCTCGCTACCGTTCCAACTCAGCTCGAGGAACGACCCGCGCTGGTCTCGCTCGGGCCCGCTGACCGTGCCGGAGGCGTACAGATCGCCGGTCCGGACGGTAGCTCCGTTGACCGTCAGATGGGCCAGTTGCTGGCCCGCGGTCCAGTACATGGTCCGGAACGGTGGCCGGGACACCACGGTGCCGTTCCACCCGATCTCCAGCTCGAGATCGAGTCCGGTCGCGTACTCCTCGTGCAGGTAGGGCAGCTGCGGCAGTTCCGGTGCGGGCGGCGTCACCCAGGCCTGGCGTAGCGCATCCAGCGGCACCACCCATGGTGAGATCGAGGTCGCGAACGACTTGCCGAGGAACGGCCCGAGCGGCTGGTACTCCCAGGCCTGGATGTCCCGAGCGCTCCAGTCGTTGAGCAGCACGACTCCGAAGACGTGCCGGTCGAAGTCGTCGGCCGGCACCGGCTCACCGAGCCTGGACGGCACCCCGACCACGAACGCCACCTCGGCCTCGATGTCCAGCCGGGTCGACGGCCCGAACACCGGCTCGGTCGCACCGGGCGGCCGGCGCTGGCCCGACGGCCGGACCACCGGTGTTCCGGACACCACGACCGTGCCGGCCCGGCCGTGATAGCCGATCGGCAGATGCAGCCAGTTCGGCGGCAGCGCCGGCGAGTCAGGCCGGAACAGCCTGCCGACGTTCTCCGCGTGGTTCCTCGACGAGTAGAAGTCCACGTAGTCGCCCACTTCGACCGGCAGGTGCAGCCGCACCTGGTCGAGCGGGATCAGATGCGGACGGACGGCGTCCTGTCGGGACCGGTCGGACAGCAGCTCGAGCAACCGGTCCCGCACCTCGGACCAGGCGTGCCGCCCGATCGCGAGGAACGGGTTGAGCGAGGGCTGCGCGAACTCGTGCCCGTGCGGGAGCCCTACCCCGGCATCGGCGAGCGCGGCCAGATCGAGCACGTAGGACCCGATCGCAACGCCGACCCGGCGGTCCTCGGCGGGTCCGATCCGGACCGGAGCGTCCGGTCGGGAGAAGACGCCGTAGGGCAGGTTGTGCAGCGGGAAGTCGGAGCCGTCGGGTATGTCTACCCAAGATTCGGTCACCGGCTCTCCTTATCGATCAGGCCTAGCCCGGTGAGATCGTCGACCGGTTCGTCGAAGCTACAGCTGCCGTAGCCGGCAAAGTGCGCTCTGGTCTGCTCCGCGGCCGGCTCGTTCACCCTGGCGGTGGCATCGACGAGCTCGCTCGGGTCTTGCTCGGCCAGCACCGCGACTAGGTCGTCCACCCGCCCGCCGTCCACCGCGGTGGCGGTCGCGACCAGGATATTGAGGAACCCGTGATGCTCGAAGCCGGTCTTTGGGTCGCGGTGGCGCACCGCGTGATGCAGCCCGGCGGTGCACTTGAACGCCGCTCCCTCGGCCACGCAGGCCCGGATGAACTCGGCGACCTCGAGCTCGGTCGGGAACGCCTCGGCGACCAGGCCGCCGGTCCGCAGCTTCACCCCGGCGCCGCGAGCCGAGATCAGGCCGAGCGCATCGCGCCAGCCGTACTCGCGCGGCAGCTCGACGTAGACCGGCGCCTCGCCGCCGTGGTGGCTGCGGAGTAGGTCGGCGAACTCGGACAGCGCGAGCAGGATCTCGTGCGCGGATTCGGCCTGGTCGGCGAGCGGTGAGATCGGGATCTCTACGCCGGCCAGGTCCAGCCGCGGATCCGCCGCCACCGCCCCGAGCGTGCCCGGCAGGTCGGCCGTGCCGGTGTCCAGGATGATCCCGATCCGCAGCCATGCCGCCGGCGTATCGGCAGGAAGCAGCTCGTGCAGCTCGGCCAGCCGGGAGCTCGGGCACAGGAATCGTCCGAGCAGGTGACCGTAGGGTCCGCCGCGGTGCCTGCGGTGTTCCGGCAGGGCCTGCGACATCGGCAAATTTCCCGGCGGGAACAGCGAAGCGTCGTCTACGAGCGCGCGGAAGAGGGTGTTGATCGCGCCGGTTGACATGCCCGCGACGCTACAGCAAGGTCTCTCGTATAGGACAACCGCGTCCGATTATCGGACACGGCTCACCTAGTCGACGGAGCTTCTTCCCATGCCTTACTACCGCGCAGTCGGCCAGATCCCGCCTAAGCGGCATACCCAGTTTCGCCGCCCGGACGGTGGTCTGTATGCCGAGGAGCTGATGGGCATCGAGGGCTTCCACAGCGAGTCCGCGTTGCTCTACCACGAGGGGCTGCCCACCGCGATCGTCGATGCGCAGGAGTGGAACGCGCCCGGCGGTGGCACCGTGCCGAACCGGCCGCTCAAGCCGCGCCACTTCACCACCCACAAGCTGGACACCGGCGGCGCCGACGCCGTGCTCGGCCGGCAGGAGCTGCTGGCCAACGGTGACGTGCGGATGTCGTACGTGGTGGCGGACACGCCGAGCCCGCTCTACCGCAACGCGATCGGCGACGAGTGCGTCTACGTCGAGTCCGGGTCGGCCGTGGTGGAAACCGTGTTCGGTGCGCTCGAGGTCGGGCAGGGCGACTACGTCATGTTGCCGACCTCGACCACCCACCGCTGGGTGCCGCAGATCGGAACCGACGGTGCACCGCTGCGCCTGCTGGTGGTGGAGGCGACCGGACACATCGGCCCGCCGAAGCGATACCTGACCCCGCGCGGCCAGTTCAACGAGTTCTCCCCGTTCTGCGAGCGCGATCTGCGCGGTCCGGGCGAGCCGCTGGTGGTCGCCGGCGAGGACGTGCCGGTCTATGTCCGGCACCGGTCCGGCGGGACCCGGTTCACCTACGCCAGGCACCCGTTCGACGTGATCGGCTGGGACGGCTGCTTGTATCCGTACGCGTTCAACATCGCCGATTTCGAGCCGATCACTGGCCGGGTGCACCAGCCACCGCCGGTGCACCAGACCTTCGCCGGGCCTAACTTCGTCATCTGCTCGTTCGTGCCGCGCAAGTTCGACTACCACCCGATCTCGATCCCGGCGCCCTACAACCACGCGAACGTCGACTCGGACGAGGTGCTGTTCTACGTCGGCGGCGACTTCATGTCGCGCAAGGGTGCCGGCATCGAGCTCGGGTCGATCTCGCTGCACCCGAGCGGGTTCACCCACGGTCCGCAGCCGGGCTCGGTGGAGGCCTCGATCGGTAAGGACGCGACCGACGAGCTGGCCGTCATGGTCGACACGTTCCGCCCGCTGGAGCTCGGCGCGGCGGCGCTGGCCTGCGAGGACACCGCATACGCCTGGACCTGGGCCGGACGGCGCAACGGCGGCG
>JAKEEW010000301.1 GCA_022616375.1 Sporichthyaceae bacterium | reverse complement strand
GGTCTTGGCTACCTGCAGCACATCATCGCGGTCACCGCGCCGCTGGAGGCCGACCGGTTCACCTACCACGCGTCGGTCGGCGAGGCGCAGGCGATCCGCGCCGCGACCGGCCAGACCCACCTCGACCTGTTGATCTTCGTGGTGAAGCTGGGCCGCCGTGGCTAGCCCCGGGCCGGACTGCCCGCCGTGCGCCGGCCCGGACACGAACGACCCGCTGGCGACCGCGGCGGTCGGCAGCGTGTGGCTGACCGCGCAGCGTAGCGCCGCCGCGCAGCGGCGCGGCCGGTTCGTCGCCGGCTCGGGTGCGCATCCGGCCCGGATGCTGCCCGCGATCGCCGCCCACGCGATCGCCACCTACAGCCGCCCCGGAGACCTGGTGCTGGACCCGATGTGCGGCATCGGCACCACCCTGGTCGAGGCCGTGCACGCCAGCCGGGACGCGTTCGGGGTGGACCTGGAGCCGGGCTGGGTGGCGCTGGCGCGGGCCAACATCGCCCTGGCCCGCCGCCAAGGCGGCACCGGCCACGGCCGGGCCCGATGCGGTGATGCGGCCCGGCTGGCCGCGCTGGTCCCGCCCCCGATGCGGGGCAACGTCGCGCTGGTGCTCACCTCGCCCCCGTACGGGCGCACCATGCACGGTCGGGTCGAACACCGCCGCGGCCCGCTGACCAAGTTCGCCAACAGCTACGGCCCGCCCAACCCGGCCAGCCTCGCCCGCCGCGGCCTGGTCGGCCTGACCGACGGGCTCACCGCGATCCTCGCCAGCTGTGCCCAGGTGCTCAAACCGGGCGGGATCGTGGTGGTCACCGCCCGGCCGTGGCGGCGCGACGGGCTGCTGGTCGACCTGCCCGGCGCGGTCACCACAGCCGGCATCGCCGCCGGGCTCGCGCCCATCCAGCGGTGTGTCGCGCTGCTGGCGGCGGTGCGCGACGGGCGGCTGATCCCCCGGCATTCGTTCTTCCAGCTCCACACCGTCCGCAAGGCCCGCCGCCGGGGCATCCCGCTGCAGCTGATCGCGCACGAGGACGTGCTGGTGCTCCAACGCCCGGCCGGCGACGGCAGGGCAGGGTGATGAACCCCCAGCCAGCGCGCCAGGCCGAACCCCACCCGTACTACCGCGGCGGGCCGGTCGCACTGTATCTGGGCGACGCGCACGCGGTGCTGTCCACGATGCCCGCCGACAGCGTCGACGCGGTGGTCACCTCCCCGCCCTACTACGGGTTGCGCGACTACGCCACCGCCGGCCAGTACGGCCTGGAAGCCACCCCGGGCGAGTACGTGCACACCATGGCGCGGGTGTTCGCGCAGGTGCGGCGGGTCCTGCGGGCGCCGGGAACGCTGTGGCTGGTCCTCGGCGACTGCTACAGCCTCAACTCCGGCGGCGCGCCCACCAGCGGCTGGCAGTCCGGGTACCGCGGTCGCGCCACCGCCGAGCCGGGGCTGATCCGACCCCGCGCCCAAGATGTCCTACCGGCCAAGAACCTGCTGGGCATCCCATGGCGGGTCGCGTTCGCGCTGCAGGACCAGGGCTGGACCCTGCGCCAGGCCGTCATCTGGCACAAGCCCAACGCCATCCCGGAGTCGGTGCGCGACCGGCCCTCCTGCACCCATGAGTACGTGTTCCTGCTAGCCAAGTCCCGCCGCTACCACTTCGACCTCGACCCGATCCGGATCCCGCTCGCCCACCCCGAGGCGGCCGACGGCACCCGGGTCATCGGTGGTGTCCACAAGGGACAACACGGTGGGGTGGGATCCACAGTCCGCTGGCGCGGCCGGCACGCCTGGGGACAGGCCAAGTACGCCACGGACCCGGCCGCCCACCGCCTGGCCGGCGAGCGGGTCAACCTGATGCCCACCGGCGCTCGGCACACCAACGCCCACCCCAAGGGACGCAACCCCGGCTCGGTGTGGTCCATCCCCACCCGACCCACCAAGCTCGCCCACTTCGCCGCCTTCCCGATCGACCTGCCGCTGCGGTGCATCGCCGCCGGCTGCCCACCGGGCGGGGTGGTGCTCGACCCGTTCTCCGGCATCGCCACCACCGGCATCGCTGCCCTCCAACTCGAACGCAGATACCTCGGCATCGACATCCGCGCCGACTACCACGACCTGGCTATCACCCGGCTCGGCCCGCTGCTAGGCGAGAGCGGCGAAAGCACGTGACCGGTCGGGCTGACCGGCCAGGCCACGACAGGGAGCAGCAGGCGCCCACCGCCGCCACTGGTGCTACCCGCCGGTCGGGTGGCTGTGCACAAACCGGCGATCAGCCATCGGTGGGAGGGCAGCCGCATCCGGGTGAGGCCTCGCAACCGGGTGGCGAGTCGCGCTACCGTCGCGCCTCCGATGCCCAGTCGGTACCGCCGAGCGTGCGCATCGAGCTGGTGGTTGTTGACGGTCCGGAGGGGCGCACGCTGCGCGCCATCCAGGCCGCAGCCGTGATGGAGGCACTGCGATGGTTCGCCCAATACCAGCCCCAGCGGCGCCAGGAGCGGACATGAGTGCGGCTCCCGAGCCACCCACAGCGAAGCGCGGCGACGCTGTCGCGGCGACCGAGCAGGTCAGCCTGCTGTCCTGGCTGCAGACGGTGGCCGAACAGAACATTCCCGACGACCTGGGCGCCGTGCCGGTGCCGGTGGCCTTTCTTGGGCGCTGCTCGGACGAGGAGGCCCAGGACCCGACCCTGTCCATTCCCCGGCAGCTGGATAGCTGCCGGCGGGGACTGCCCGACGGGTTTGTCATCGTCGCCCACTTCTATGACGTCGAGTCGGGGCGGAAATCCGCCGAGACCCGCGGGCACGGCGCCGGCCATGAGCAGTTCGACATCCCGGTGCCCCGCGATGGTGGTGTCGCCGACCTGTTGGGCGAGGCCCGCCGCGCCGACCGGCGGTTCGTCGCGGTGATCTGCGAGTCGATCGACCGGGTGTCGCGGCTGACTTATGTGGGGACGCGGATCGAGCACGAGCTGGAGCAGTCCGGGGTCGTATTGCTGGCCGCAGACGAGGGTGTCGACCCAGCGGTGATCCCGGCGCTTGCCGAGGGCGTGGGCC
>JAKEEW010000300.1 GCA_022616375.1 Sporichthyaceae bacterium | reverse complement strand
CTAGGGTGTGTCTCCCAGGTCCTGGTGGATGCGGGCGGCGATCCAGAGGACGACCGGCAAGGCGAAGGAGGAGTCGATAGAGGAACTATCGGCGACGACGACAACGCGGCCGGTCGTCGTCTGGGCGGCGATCCGCGCCGCCGACGACTTGGGAGACACACCCTAGTCCGGATCGCCTGCGTGTCCAGCTGAGCCGGATCGTCCGCTTCTCCGGTTAGGCCGGGCCGTCGCCGTCCGGCTCGAGGTCGAGATCGAGGTCGAACAGCACGGTCAGCTCCGCGACGGTCTTCTCGAACGACTCGTGCCGCACCCCGATCAGGCCGATATCCACGGCGACCTGCACGTTGACCGGCAGATCGTCGACGAAGACCACGTCGCCAGGGTCGAGATCGAGCAGGCCGAGCGCATGGTGGTAGATCCGCGGCTCGGGCTTGCGCATCCCGACCTCACCCGAGATCACAACCGCGTCGAACAGCTCGTCCCACCCGTCACGCGGATAGTCGTTGCCCCACGAGTTGGACAGCAACGCGGTCTTGATGCCGGCTCGCCGCACCTTGCGCACCACGTTGGCCATGTCCGGCGCGTGCTCGAACTGGACGAACATCCGCGCGATCAGACCGTTCGGCGAGACAGTGCGCCCCGATCTGGTCTTCAGCCTGGCGGCAAGCTGCTGTTCGAAGTGCGGCACGGCAATCTCGCCGCGCTCGAGCGCGGCAACCGGGTTCCACCGGACCTGCTCCGCGGCGGGTTGGCCGAGCCACTGCCGCATCGCCTGCCGGAAGTCCTCCAGGTCGATGTCGTCGGCGTCGGCCCAGGCCAGCATCGAGCGCTCGATTGAGCTGGTCAGCACGCCGCCCCAGTCGACGATCAGACCGCGCGGCCGGCGCACCTCGGTCACGTCTGACTGCCTCCTCCGCGCTCAGTGGCTGACGCCCGGTCTGCTTGCCTTGCCCGCGATCGCGGGCCGGCGAGCACTCAGTGTCGCATCGGCGCTGCCCTGGCTCGGACCCGGCGCCGATGCCGGACCCGGTCCGGTCGCGCCGCCGCCAGATCGGCGGTCAGATCGGCCGCGAGCCTGGCGATCGCCAGCCGGGCCGGCGAGTCCGGCGCCACCTCGGCCAGGGTCCGCCCGGTGGCCAGCGCGTGGTCCATTGCCTCCCGGTCATACGGCACGAAGGCCGGATCGGCGACTCCGGCGTAGCGGGCCAGCACACCGGCCAGCTGCCGCTCAGGCTGTGCTCCGATCGGACCGCGCCGGACCTGATTGAGCACGACCCGGGCCGTGACGGTCGGCACAACCTCGCGCAGGTGCGCCAGCCCGCGGATCAGCCGCTGCAGGCCAACCGGATCGGCCGCACCCACGACGTAGACCAGATCCGCCGCCTCCAACGTGGCCAGGGTGAGGCCGTTTCGCCGAGGTGCGGCGGTGTCAAATGCGATCTCCTCGTCCTCCTCCAGGCTGAAGCCGGTGTCCACCACCGTGACCGCGGCCAGCACCCGGGCCTGGGCATACACGTCCAGCACGGCCGCTGGGCGGAGCTCGGGCCAGCGTTCGGCCCGGGAGATCCCGGTCAGGATGCGAAGTCCGGGGGCGATGGCGCGGGCTACCCGGGCCAATGCGACCGGGTCGAGGCTGCCAGAGTTGGCCAGCCGAGCGGCCGCTGCGAGACCGGGCGACTCGTCGAGCATGCCCAGCACCTGGGCGACGACACCGCCGTACACGTCCGCGTCGGCCAGCAGTGTCTCGATGCCGCGCGCCACCAGCTCGCCAGCTAGCGTGACGGCCAGCGTAGTCCGGCCGGGCGCACCGGTCGGCCCCCACACCGCGACGAGCAGCCCGTCCGGGCCGTGCTCGGTCGGACGGATGTGCCGTTCATAGTCGGCTGAGCCCGTGCCGGGAGTCGGCCCGCCGGCACCGGCCGCTCGGGACACCGACCGTGGCGCCGAGGCCATCGGTAGCGCGTAGTCCCGGCGCTTCCGCTCGGGCTGAGCGTCTAAGCCGGCCACCGCCTCGGCGACCGCGGCGGCAACCCGATCGGCGCCAGCGTCGGCGGCCAGCACGGTGGCGACGCCCAGCCGGTGCAACCGGTCAGCGGCCGGCTCATCTCCGGGCGCGAACAAACCGACTACGGCCACCCCACAGCCGAGCAGCCGGGTGACCGCGTCCTGGTCGAGCCGGCGCAGATCGGCAGCGAGCAACGCGGCGCGAGCCGTGCCGGCGGCCGCGGTCGCTAGCAGGTCGGCCAGGTCCACGCAGCGGCGGACCACCTGCAACCCAGCCGCCTCCCGCTCGAGCGCGACTACCAGCTCGGTCTCCCAGCTCGCCCCGGTTACCGCAGTGAGGACCGGAATCCTCATCGCGGCTCGGTCCACGGCGACGGAACCCGGACGAGGTCGATGGCACCGGCCTGAGCAGCCCGAACCAGCGCCGCCGCGTCGTCAACCGGAACGGCCAGCTCTACCCCGATCCCGCTACCTCCAGAACCGAGCCCGGTCGTCGAACCGTCCACCCGGGCGACCGTGGCCTGGTGCAGGACCAGCTCGGGCGCCGCCGCCCCACCGCCAGCCGCAGTGCCGAGCGGCCCGCTATCGACGCTGAGGTAGACGTCGACCTGTTGACCTTTGGCCAGGTCACCCGGGTAGTGGAACCGGGCCACCGGCACGGTGACGATGCGCCAGTGGGTCGCGGCCACGTCCGGCGGGGCGAGCGCATTGCGCGGCAGCAGCTCGTTCGGACCGATCGGGCGGGTCAGCACCCAGCCGACCGGCTTCGCTGCGGTGGCGTCCAGGTAGGAGCCGGCGGCCGCGCCGGTCAGCCGCACCTCGACGGCGCGAACATCTTGCTCATCGAGCGGCGCCCCGGCAGCCAGCTCGGCTCGGACCTGCCAGACCAGATCGCTGTCGGTGGCAGCGGCGATCACTCGCGCGCCGAGCACGATCGACAGCAGCACGAGGCCGACGCCGGCGAGCAGCCGGGTATCTAGCCAGCGCGGCTGCCGTAGTCGGGACGCGGGTGGTGAGGCGATGTCTAACACCGAACCTCCTTTACCGTCGGTGAGGATCCGTGACGATTTGTGATCGTGCCGGACATGGTGCCGCACCCCGCTGACATTCGGATCGGTTT
>JAKEEW010000032.1 GCA_022616375.1 Sporichthyaceae bacterium | reverse complement strand
GGCGCAGGCGCGCACCACAAGATCAGCGAATGCGGTCATGATGATGTTCCTCCGAGAAAGGGCGGCCTAGGAGTGCGGTGCCATGGCACGCCGCCACGGCTAAAGCCACGCGGGGTGCACGGAGGGCTCGTCGGTGGCGATCACCGAGACCTAGAGGACGTCATCGCGATGAGGGTGCCACATCCGCGCAACCGGATTTTCGACCGCCTCGTGGCCGGAGCCCGATGTTGGTGATGCTCGGGGC
The DNA here is from genome assembly GCA_022616375.1 of Sporichthyaceae bacterium. Lineage (GTDB taxonomy): Bacteria > Actinomycetota > Actinomycetes > JAKEEW01 > JAKEEW01 > JAKEEW01. The sequence continues at coordinate 8,170 of JAKEEW010000032.1, read as the reverse complement.
GCCGTGACCTTGTGCGCGGCCGGAGTCGCAGCCGGCCGGCAGCTGGTGGGGGCACGCCGGGGCAGGGCGGCGGATCGCTGACACACTTATGAGATGGAAGGCGACTCCGACGACCTGCGCCGACCGGCCGCGGTCGGCTTCGTCAGTATCGTTGTCGGTTGGACCGGCGTCTTCATGCTGTTCGCTGCGATCCTCAATGTCGTGCTGGGCGATGTAGCCGGATCGGTCAGATTGGGCGTGGTGGAAGCCATCGTGGGGCTCGGGCTGGTTACTGCGGCGGTTCGGTTGTCGGCCGGCCGCCGCGGGTGGTGGATCGCATCGTTTGGCCTGCTCCCGATCGTCGCAGCCGTTCATTTCTGGGATGCTCTCGTCCTTGGCAGCGGCAGACTGCCCATCGTGTGGGGCATCGTCATGCCGTCTCTCGCCTTGGGCTGCCTCGTGCTGCCCTCGACGAGGGCGTTCTTCGGCCCGCGGCCAGCCAACTCCACCGGCCCTGACACGCATCGCCGACCCGGAGATGCCCGTGGGATGGACCGGCCAGTCGACGCACAATGACCTCGCGGATGCTGGCCGCCATCCCGCTCACCGACGACGAGCGGGCCGCCTCTTCGACCTTGAGCATGTGGGCTACTCGCTCGACGCGTCGCTCCGCAGTCGTCGAGCGGTGTCGACGGGGGGCGCGTTAGGGCGCAGGAGACATCCGATTCGGTCAGGTCGTTGGTCGATCAGATTTCTCAGCCTGTGGAGCAGCCGGCACTGCGTAGATCACCAGTCGAACCAGGCAACCAGTCGGACGTTGTCGTCACCGTGCAGCGAAGCCAGCGTGGCCATGACGGTCCAGACGGGTTTCCATTCGCCGTCCTCCTCGATGGCATCGAGGCGGCGCAGCGTCTCAGACCTGAAGATCGAATCGCCAATGTGCCACTCGCGTCCCTCGGGCCACGCTTGACCCGGATCGGTCGTCGGGGGCCCAGACCGAGCGCCTCGGCGAAGTCCCTGTCCCAAGCGCCCTTTCCGACATAGGTGAGCCCGGTGGCCGTGTGCCTGTACCGGTGGACTCGGCTGTCAGGCGCCTCGGCCAGCTCATCCCAGTCGATTGCCTGCACCTCGGCCCAGGTGATCCAGGTACTGCCGAAGGTCTGGTCCGGAAGCTGCGACTGCCGCTCGAACTGCGCCCGCACGGAGTCGGAAACCTCGGCTGGTAGCCCACGATCGGGTGCGATTGGGCGGAAGTTAGCGTAGTTCTGCACCCCGAACAGGCAGCCGAAGGCGTCGTAGTTCCTCGCGCTGTACAGCAAGCAGAGATCGATCGCGGCCTGCCACCGCGAGTCCCAGACGTCCGGCCACGCCCGGCACTCGACGAAGCCACGGATATCCACGCCCATGACGACGAGTTTGCCGGCGCAGTCAATCGAGTTCTCCATCGCCAGCAAGCTGACAGATCCCGCACGTCGCGCCTGATCAGGTCACCGTGATCGTCGAGCTTCGTCCGGCCCGACCGCCCACCCAAGGCGCTGGTCGAGCCGCAGCGCCCGGTGACTCGCCGTGCTCGGCGCACCGACCTCCAACGCCGCCCCGAGCCGCCATCGCGCCCAGCACCTGATCCACAATCTCCCACCTGCGCACCGTGGCCCGTCGCACCAGCGCCGCTAGCCCGCCCCCGGTCATCCGATGGAACCCACCGAAGCTCGCGCGTTGCCCCCCGCGCAACGCTGGTTCGGGCTCCCCAATGCCGGAAAGCCACGGCAACCGTCCAGACCCCCGGCGACCCATCCGACTAGCCCACGTAGGAGCCCAACCATGTCCACTCCGTCACCGCTCACCCCGACCGCCAACGACCCGGCCGCCGGAATCACCGGCGCGGCCAGCGAGGTGCTGCACGCCCTGTCCACCCTGTCCACACCGACCGCGGCGGAGCTGGCCGTGCATCTGGGGCTCGGCCGGTCCACCGTCGACAAGGCGCTGGCCGCGTTGAAGACCCGCGGCCTGGCCGCCCGCATCCCCGCCGGCGCGGCGCACGGAAGCCGCCCGGCCGCCCGGTGGGCCGCCACCCCGGCGCTGGCCGCGCCGCGAACCCGGCGCAACCGTCAACCCTCGACCGGCGGACCCAAGGCACAAGCGCAGGCAGGACCCGGCGGCGACCGGCCACGACTGGCACCCGGGCAGCTACGCGAGCAGGTCATGGCCTATCTCCACGCCCAGCCCGCCGGCTCCCGCCACACCCCGGGGCAGATTGCCAAGGCGCTGGGCCGTTCGGCCGGGGCGATCGCCAATGCCTGCGACACGCTCACTGCCACCGGCCAGGCCGTGCTCGCCTCCGACAAACCCCGCGCCTACACCGCCGCTGCCGCCGCGTCCCCGACGCGCAGGCGCCGCGCAGCCGGCACCACCGATCCGGCCGCAACACCCGCCAGCAGCGACGCCTGAACTCACCGGGACAACACCCCGCTGCGACCGGGGCCCCTGCTCGGACCGGCAGCAACCCCTGGCCACGCACGGGGGGACGTGGCCAGGGGTTGGCCAAAAGCTAACCCACCCACCTCGGCACGTCGAGACACCACACCGCAGCGGCACCCCGGTCCGATCGTGGGCCCACCAGCGACGACGTGCAGCTCCCCTTTTGGAGGAGTTCCCATGCTCCACCACCATCACCCGGGCCGTCCCGGCCCGACAGCCCCGGTGGCGGTAACCGTGGCGGAGCCGGACCACCGCCGGGACTTGAGCCCATGCCCACCGGCCGGTAGTCGTGGGCGGCCCCACATCACCCACCCGGGCGGCCCGCGGTGAGCACCAGCCTCGGACCGCGCACCGGCCGGCTACCCGCCGGGGAGCTGCGCGCCCGAGTGTTGGCCGCGGTCACCGCACACCCGGACCGGGCCTGGTCGGTGATCGCGGTCACCAAGGCGATCGGCGCCCGCTCGGCCGGGGCGGTCGGCAACGCGTTAGGACACCTGGCCCGCTGCGGGCACCTCGAACAGCTGCCCGGCACCCCGCGCAGCTACCGCGCTGCCGCCACCACCGCGACCGCGGCGTCGACCACACCGATCCCGCCCAGCCCGCCACTAGCCCCGGTGGTGGGCACGACCGGGGCGGTGCCCCGCCCCGGCGGCGGCGCCTATCACCCGCGGCGACTCGCCGGGCGCGCCGACGTCGACGCGCTACGCGCATTGCGCGCCGCGGACATCCCGGCGCTGCTGTACGGGCCGCCTGGCACCGGCAAAACCGCGCTCGCCGAGGCCGCGTTCCCGGACCTGCTCACCGTGGCCGGGGACGGGGACACCGCGGTCGCGGACCTGGTCGGCGACTACACCCAAACCGCCGACGGGCGCTACGAGTTCGTGCCCGGCCCACTGCCGGTGGCGATGGCCGAGGGCCGCTGCCTGTTCGTCGACGACGCCACCCTGATCTCCCCCAAAGTGCTCGCGGTGGTGTACCCGGCGATGGACGGCCGCCGCCAGATCGCCATCAAGGCCCACCGCGGCCAGATCGTCACCGCCGCGCCCGGGTTCTACGTGATCGCCGGGCACAACCCCGGCGTACACGGCGCGGTGCTCACCGACGCACTAGCCTCCCGGTTCGCCGCCCAAATCCACATCCCCACCGACTACCAGCTCGCCGCCGTGCTCGGCGTGCCCGCCAATGCCGTGCTCGCCGCGAAGCAACTGCGCAACCGGATGGCCGCCGGGGAGATCGGCTGGGCACCGCAGCTGCGGGAGCTGCTCGCGTTTGCCCGCATCGCCGACGTGCTCGGCCCCGACGCAGCGGTGGCCAACCTGGTCGGCACCGCCCCGGTCGAAGACCGCGAACTGGTCCGCGAGGTGGTGTCCAAGGTCTTCGGCTATCCGGTCGACCCGCTGTCGGTCGGCCGCCGCATCTAGCCACCCACCGTCAAGAGAAGGGGATCTGTCATGCCCGACGTGTACGGGCACCTACACACCGACCCCAACCCCGCCGCGCTGCCCCCACCGGCCGACCCGGGCTGGCTACACATCGGTGCGGCGTTCACCCGCGGCGTGCCGCCGGTCGCCGGCCGGGACGACCTGCTCGTGGTGGTCGCCCCCGGCGCCGGCCGCGGCTCACCGTCATGCTTCCTGCCGGCGCTGGCCACCATCGAAATCGACGGAACGCTCCTCGGCACCCCACCCGACCGGATTGACCCCACCGACCCCGACCAGTGCCCGGTCGCCTGGGGCGCGCTGGTGCACGAGGCCGCCCACGCCCGCCACACCCGCTGGCTGCCCAACCCCGGCAGCACCGTCGCCAACCCGGCCGCATTCGATGCGGCGCTGCTCCTCGAGGAATCCCGCATCGAGACCGCCCAACTTGGTCGCCGCCCCCACGACCGAGCCTGGCTACGCGCCGCGGTCACCACAATCCTGCTCGCCGACACCCCCACCGTGGACACCCGCTGGGCCGCCGCCGCGCACGCCGCGCTGCTGCTCGCCCGCGCCGACACCGGGATCCTCGACCACACCGAAACCACCCCGCTGCGCGCCCCAGTCCTGCACCGGCTCGGGCTACCCGTCCTGCACGCCCTGGCCGTGATCTGGCGCCGCGCCCACACCACCGCCGACACCGACACGACCGGCATGCTCAACCTCGGACGGCGCTGGTGCCGAATCCTCGGCATCAACCCCGACATCACCCGCCCCCCACCGGCCGCCCAGCCAAGCCCGGTCGCCCAGGCCAGAACACGGCCGTGGTCGCCGCGGTCGCCGCCGCCGACGCCGAAGACGCCGAACACGAACAGCAGCACCGCCGAACCGCCAAGGCCCGCGCCGCCGCCGCCCAGGTCGAGGCGGGCCACCGCAGGCGGGCCGGCCGCGCCGCCGCCCAGGTGTTCCCCACCCAGCCGGGCAACGGCCAGGCGAGTACGCGGACCCGGCCAGCAACACCGGCCGAGCGGGCCGCCGCCCGCACCCTGGCCCGCTCGCTACGCCAGGCCGCCCACCGGGAACGGGCCACCACCGTGCGCGCCTCACCCACCCCACCCGGGCGGCTGTCGGTGCGCGCCGCGCTGTCCGGCGACGCCCAGCGCGCCGCCGGGCTCCGACCCGACGCCCAACCCTGGCAACAGACCACCCGCCGACACACCCCCCAACCCCAGCTGCGGGTCGGCGTCTGCGCCGACGTGTCCGCATCCATGAACCCGCTCGCCGCCGCGGTCGCCTCCGCCGCGTGGATCTGCGCCCAGGCCGTGGCCTGGGCCGGCGGGCAGACCGCCACCGTCACCTTCGGCGAACGCGTCACCGGCATCACCCGACCCGGGCAGCCACCCGGCACCGTGCGAACGTTCCCGCCCGAGCGGGCAACCAACGGCTTCCCCACCGCCGTCGACGCCCTCGACCACGCCCTCGACCTGTCCAACCCCGGCCACCCGTCGCGGCTCCTGGTCATCGCCAGCGACGGCGAACTGCCCGACCCCGACCGCGCCGCCGGCCAAGCCCGCCTCGACCGGCTCACCACCACCGGCTGCGCCCTGCTCTGGCTCGCCCCACCCGGCTCCACGCCACTCGATCACACCACGGTCACCACCCTCGACCACCCCGACCGAGCCATCGACGTCATCGCCGCCGCCGCCCGCCACGCACTCAACCACGCCAGGCACTGATCCCAGCCACGGGCTCGGGTGGGCGCCCCGAGGTCCTCGTCACGATCGCCAACCGCCCCCGGGGCTCCGGCCGACCGTGCTCTCGATCCGCGTTGAACGCGCGATCGCCTTGGCCGATTTGGCACCGGGAACCGTAGCTAGGGCTTGACGGCTGGCTGGGCCGCTGCCAACTTGCTAAGAAATCCCTCGAAAACCATGAAGGGAGTGATTCGGGATGCGGCTGCGCTTCCTCGGGACCGAGTCCAAGAACGGTAACTGCCCCACCGTCTACGCCACGGATCGCGACACCTACGTCGTTCAAGGCTGGACGGTCACCGATCCGGACGCGCTCGCGGATCTGCGAGACGTGCTACCCGGTGAGACATTCGTGGAGATCCCAAAGGCGCTGGTGAAGCACCTCCCACGAGAGGACTGACTTTGGGCCTGCTGCGCGGCAAGGACTTCGATGCCCAGTTCACCGGCTTCGACCACACTGCGTGGAGGCTGGAGACCCGGGAGGTCTACAACGTCGAGGAGGAGGCGGAGGATTTCGCCCGGTTCCTCGCCGGAGAGCCACCGAGGATCGACGACTACTCGCGCGCGTGGTACGACATGATCCAAGCCGCTGTGGCGGCCGGCAAACGGTTCGCCCGGGTTCGCGTCGTGCCTAACCCGCTGACCGACTATCTGCGGTTCGAGGCCGAGGCGTGCCAGCTCAATGTCGCTGCTGGCGAGGACATCCGCTACCTAGACGCCGGCCGGGCCCGCGAGCTCGGACTGCCGCGCAACGTGGACTTCTGGCTGTTCGACTCGATCAGGATCGCCCAGCTGCACTTCGATGAGGACAACCGGCCGCTGGGCGCCGAGATCATCCGCGATCCGGTCCGGGTGGTTGAGGCGAATCGGCTACGCGATGTGGCCTGGCACTACGCCATCCCGTTCCACACCTGGTGGGCAGCGCAGAAAGGAGCCAATGAACAACGTCGCGAGCGCCCGTGAGGCGCTCGGCTGGAGACTCCGCGAGCTGCGACGGACTGCGCGACTGACCGGCAGACAGCTCGCGGAGTCGCTGCATTGGCCCCAGTCGAAGGTGTCCAAGCTGGAGCTGGGCCAGCAGACACCCAGCGAGGGCGACATCCGCGCATGGGTCGAGGCCACGCATGGCCGTGACCAGCTGGGCGACCTCCTCGGCAGCCTCAACACCCTGCAAACCCAGTACGCCGAGTGGCGCCGCCAGTTCCGCAGCGGGACCGCGCGGCGGCAACGGGAGCTGCTCCAACTCGCCGCCCGGACCAAAGTGACCTGCGCGTTCGAGCCGGTCGTGGTGCCGGGCCTGCTGCAGACCGCCGGATACGCCCACCACATGCTCGCGGACATCCCGGAGCTGTACGACGCGCCCAACGACATCGAGCAGGGTGTGGTCGAGCGGCTCCGACGGCAGGAGATCCTCTACCAGCCGGGAAAGCAGTTCCACTTCGTGATCACCGAGGCGGTGCTGCGCTACCAGCTGTGCCCGACCGAGGTGATGGCTGGCCAACTCGACCGGTTGCTGGCAGTGCTGTCGATGCCGAACATGCGCCTGGGGATCATCCCGTTTGCCGCGGCCTACCCGACGGCGCCGCTGCACGGATTCTGGATCTACGACAACCAGGTGGTCCTGGTCGAGACCTTCTCAGCGGAGCTGAACCTGGCCCAGCCACACGAGCTCCAGCTGTACTCGAAGCTGTATTCCCGCCTGGCGCACGCAGCGGTGTATACCGCTGCCGCCCGGTCGCTGGTATTGGGTGCGATAGCCGAACTTCCGGCGCCCTTAGACACTCTCCCGTTGGCCGGTCCGGGAAATTCCTAGAAAACTCGTTGAGCACGCCTGCGACTATCGCAACGCTCAAGGCACCACAGCACACGACGTGGGGCGAGGGGCGATGCTCTGTCCGAAGTGCGAAGGCAGCGGCATGAAGCTGGTCGAGGTGACCGAGAACGGCAAGACCGGCTGGAACAAGGTCAACTGCGGCTGCAACGGCGGCTACGTCGGCAAGCCGGTCAACGAGTTCGCCCTGGACTCCGCCCGTCGTGACGACCGCGACACGTAGTCAACCCTGCGAGAGGGGCCGGAGATGGCCTGGCGCAAGTCGAGCATGTGCATGGTTCCCAACGAGACCTGTGTCGAGATCGACCAGCATGGAGACGACGTGTTGGTCAGGAACTCCAAGGACCCAGCCGGGCCAGTGCTGCGGTTCACTCTCGACGAGTGGGCGGCATTCACCGACGGCGTGAAGGCCGGGGAGTTCGAGTCGGCCGTCGCCGCTCGCCATCTGTAGGTGCTCCCGCGTCGGAGCTGGCAACTTCGCGACCCGGTCCTCGCTCGCTGGGACGCCTGCCCCACCGGTGGCCAGATCGTCGCGGTGTGGCGGCGCCGGTACCTGCTACCGGGCATGCCGGACGCGTTCTGCACCTGGACCGACCGACAAGACCGCGCCTGGGCAGCGTGGGCTCCGTTCGATCAGCTGCAGCCGGTGCGCGGACATCGGTTGAGCCAGGTGCCGCGGCTGCGCCGGCGAGGCCCAGGCCAGCCGTAGACAG
>JAKEEW010000299.1 GCA_022616375.1 Sporichthyaceae bacterium | reverse complement strand
GGCGCTCGAACGCCTCACCGGGATCCGGCGATGAGGTTGGTCCACACGCGTGGCCCACGGGTTGGTCCACGGCTGGTGGCCACCGTCGGGGGCATGCCAAGCCGTGACCTGCCACCCACCGACCGCGATGATCTCGCTGGTCCCGCCGAGGACGTTCATCACGCCGCGTGGCATCGGTTCGGTGGCAGCGAGTCGGACTACGCTGCTTCGCAAGGCCGGCCCGCCGCTGCCGGCAGATCCGACGAGGTGTCGCTGACGGTTCGGGTCGAGTTCGTTGTGTTGACCGGGCCGGAGGGGCAAGCTCTCCGGCGTCGCCAAGCCCAGAGCATGCGGAGGGTTCTGCGATGGATCGCCGAGCACCCCGACCCCGCCAGCCCGTAGCCGATGCCCGCGCGCCCGAGCCGGGGGACGGCGGGTCGGAGGAGGTGCTGTCGTCCCTGCACGGAGTCGCGGTGGCCAACCAGCCAGCGGATGTGGAGGCCGGACCGGTGATGGTGCCGGTCGCGTTCGCCGCCCGGGTGTCGGACAAGGACAACCAGGACCCGACCCTGTCGATCCCGCGCCAGCTGGCCCGCTGCCGGGAGGCGCTGCCGCCGTACTGCGTGATCGTGGCGTTCTTTTGGGACGTCGAGTCCGGCCGGACCAGCCTGGACCTGCGCGGCCACAGTGATGCGCACGAGCTGTTCGCGGTGCCGGTGCCCCGCGACGGGGGTATCGCCGACCTGCTGGCCGAAGCCGGCCAGCCCGGGCGCCGGTTCGTCGCGGTGGTGTGCGAGTCGGTGGACCGGCTGGCCCGGGTGACCTACTTCGGCACGAAGATCGAGTACGAGCTGGAGCAGTCCGGGGTGGCGCTGCTGGCCGCCGACGAGGGGATCACCGCCGAGGCGTTGCCCACCAACGGGGTGCCGGCCCGCAAGCGGGCCACGCCGATCCTGACCCGCCGGGTCAAGCAGGCCATCGCCGAGTGGTACGTGCTGGACATGCTGGAAAAGGCGTGGGGCGGGCTGATGGAGCACACCGAGCAGGGCTTCAACATCGGCAAGCCGCCCTATGGCTACCAGGGCATCGTGGAACGCCACCCGGTGCCGGCCAAGGCCGCGTTGGGCAAGGTCAAACGACGACTGGTCGCGGATCCGGTCCGCGGGCCGGTGGTGACGCAGATCTTCACCTGGCGGGTGAGCGAGCGGCTGTCCTACGAGCAGATCGCCGAGCGGCTCAACCTCGACCCGGACCGGTACCCGCCGCCCGAGCCGATCCCCGGTCGCGGCCGGCGCGCGATCGGCGCCTGGACCAAGGGCTCGGTGCGCGACGTGCTGGCCAACCCGAAGTACACCGGGCACATGGTCTACAACCGCCGCCGCAACCCGCGCCCGGACCGGGGCGTGGCCGGCAAGGTCAACCCGGCCAGCGAGTGGGTCTGGTCCAGCAAGCCCCGCCACGAGCCGCTGACCACCAAGGCCCTCTACGACGCCGGCACCCCGATCGGCAAGGCCAATAAGGGCTGCCGGACCAGCGACCGGCCCAACACCCACCCGGCCACCACCCGCACCTACCGGCTGCGCTCGTACGTGATCTGCGAGCTGTGCGGGCGGCGCCTGTACGGCAAGACCCGCCGCGTGGGTGACGGCTACAGCTACTACGCCTGCGAACCGGTCCCGGCCCACCACGCCAGCAAGGACTGGTACGCCACCCACCCCAAAAGC
>JAKEEW010000298.1 GCA_022616375.1 Sporichthyaceae bacterium | reverse complement strand
GTCCAGCCGCACCACGAGCGGTTTGCTGATCGACTCGCCACGTCCCTTGAGCATCTCGATCGCGGCGATGATGCCGTTGGCCACCGCGTCGCAGGCCGTGATCCCGCCGAACACGTTGACGAACACGCTCTTCACCGACGGGTCGGACAGGATGATCTCCAGGCCGTTCGCCATCACCTGGGCCGAAGCGCCACCACCGATGTCCAGGAAGTTGGCCGGCTTGACCCCACCGCCCTGCTGATCAGCGAATTCTTCGCCGGCGTAGGCCACCACGTCGAGGGTGGACATGACCAGGCCGGCGCCGTTGCCGATGATCCCGACCGTGCCGTCCAGCTTGACGTAGTTGAGGTCCTTCGCCTTGGCCCTGGCCTCCAGCGGATCGACCGCGTGGGTGTCCGCGTAGGCCTGGAACACCTCGGCGTGCCGGAAGTCCGCGTTGTCGTCCAGCGTCACCTTCGCGTCCAGCGCGACGATCCGGCCGTCCCCGGTCTTCACCAGCGGGTTGACCTCGACCAGAGTGGCGTCCTCGGCGACGAAAACTCCCCACAGCTGGACCAGAACTGCCGCCACCGACGACTGCACCTCAGCCGGGAAGTTCGCCGCCGACGCGATCTCGGCGCCCTTCGCGGCGTCGACTCCGCGCATCGGGTCGATCGGCACCCTGGCCAGCGCCTCCGGCTTCTCCGCGGCGACCTGCTCGATGTCCATCCCACCTTCGACCGAGGCCATCGCAAGGAAGGTCCGGTTGGCCCGGTCAAGCAGATAGGAGACGTAGTACTCGGCGGCGATGTCGGCGGTCTCGGCGAGCATCACCTTGCGCACGGTGTGCCCCTTGATGTCCATCCCGAGGATCTGGCTCGCCCGCTCGGCCGCCTCGGCCGGGTCCGCGGCCAGCTTGATGCCGCCGGCCTTGCCCCGGCCGCCGGTCTTGACCTGGGCCTTGACCACGACCGGCCGGCCGATCCTGGCCGCAGCCGCACGGGCCTCGTCGGGACTCGTGGCGACGTCCCCATCGAGCACGGGCACGCCGTGCTTGGCGAAGATCTCCCTCGCCTGATACTCGAACAGATCCACGAACATCCGCCCTTGCTGTACGGAAACGGATCCCGCCGCGGCTCGGCCGCGGAAGGGACAAGGCACCGCGTTCACGGCGCGCCCCGCACTCTAGCGACACGGCGCATCGGGTGACTCGGAGCGTAGTGCGGCTCCGGCCTGATCCGGAAACCGGGTGTTGATCGATCCCGGACGGCGGAGTAATCCCTAGGGTAGGTCGTGTCTCCGGGTCGTGATTGGAGGAGCCGGTGATCGCGCTGCCCGATCTCGACCCACGCAGCGGTCGTGCCGTGTTCCGCCAGATCGCCGACGGCCTGCGGGATGCGATCACCTCCGGGCAGCTCGGATCCGGTGCCCGGCTACCGTCCGAAGCGGAGCTGGTTGAGCGGTACGGAACGGCTCGGGCCACGGTGCGGCAGGCCTTAGCGATCCTGGCTACCGAGGGACTGGTCGTGGCCGAGCACGGCCGCGGGGTCTTCGTCCGGGTTCGGCCGGCATTGCGCCGGTTGGCCGCCGACCGGTTCTCGCGCAAGCATCGCGAGGCCGGGCTGTCCGCGTTCATCGCCGAGGTGACCGCCAGCGGCCACGAATCCTCGGTCGACCGGCTGAGCGTGACCACCGCCCCGGCGTCCGAATCGGTCGCGGAACGGCTGGAGCTGCCGGCCGGCGCACAAGTCGTGGTGCGGAGCCGGCGCTACCTGGTGGACGGGCGGCCGGTCCAGTCCGCGGTGTCCTACCTTCCGGCCGACATCGCCGGCGGAACCGCGATCGCCGAGCCGGATCCCGGCCCCGGCGGGATTTACGCCAGGCTGGAGGAGCTCGGTCATCAGCTAGAACGGCTCAGCGAGAGCCTGGTGGCCCGGATGCCGGTGCCGGACGAGGTGGCCGACCTCGAACTTCCACCTGGTGTGCCGGTGGTCGGGCTGGTCCGGATCGCCTACGCGACCAACGGCCGGCCGGTCGAGCTCTGCGAGACGGTGCTGGCCGGGGACTCGTTCGTCCTAGAGTACGAGCTTCCTGCTCGGTAACCGCTTCCTCTCTCGGACAGTACTGACCACCACCGACTAGACTCCAGCACGTCTAGACAAATTGTTGTGCTGCTCGCATGCGGGGAGTGTCATCGGAGATGGGTGAGGCAGCACGCCGCTCGGCCGGCATTAGGGACCGCCTCTTCGAATGGGAGGCCGTCACCGAGCAGGCCGGCAGCGAACAGGTGATGTCCTGCGGAGTCAGCGACTCCCAGGAGGTAGCGGCCGAGCACCTTGCCGACGCGCTGACCACCGCCCCGGCCGACCACCCGGCCCGCGGCCGGATCCGCGAGGTCGAGCTGCGGTTGTTCGGTGCGCCCGCCTACGACCGCAAGGCCTTGATCTCGCTGGCCGAGCGCTCGTTCGACGGCCGAATCGTCTGGACCCCACCCGGCGGCGAGTGAGGCAGCGGGCCGGCGACCCATCCGGCCCGGCAAGCGGCCGAGGCGTCAGCGAGGGTCAGCCGACCACGTCGGTATCGAACTCGACACCGGTCCAACTGCGCACGGCATGCCCCAGCACCGAACCGAACCGAACTGCCCGCAGATAGCCACAACGCCCGGCACACCGATCCGTGGAACCGCGCGGCCCGAGCGGCCATGCAGCGTGCCTCGCTGACGCATGTCGAGCGGGACTGCTCAGGGGCCACTCGAGCGCTCACGCAGGACGTCAGCGAGATCATCGACCGGCGCCCATTCGAAGGCCCTGCCGACCCGCCGTCTCGTGAGAATTCCGCGGGCGGCCAGGCTCTCAAGATCAGCCCGCGCGGTCTGCGTCACGACGTTGTGGCTGGATGCATGGGAGCGGACCGTATATGTATCGTCCGGATGCTTTACTGCGTGTTCAAGCAGGGCGAGCTGCCGATGGTTGAACTCGCCGGGCACCAACGCAAGCGATCGTTGCAGCTCCCGAACCTCTCGGCCTTTCCTCGCCAGGTAGCTGTGCAGATCAGTGATGGCACGTTGCAACACGGCCATCTGATACGAGATGAAGTGGGTGAGGTCGTTCTCATCCTGCTCGGAGTAGATGAAGCTCATGGCGTACTTGCTAGGAGCTCCCTTAAGAATCCGAGAGATCGACAGGAACTCCACGAGCCAGAACCCGTGGCGGAGCATCGACCAGTAGAACAGAGCACGGGCAGCACGCCCGTTCCCATCCTCGAAAGGATGCTCGTAGCCGATCATGAAGTGGAGCACCATCGCCCGAATGACGGGTGGCACATAGGCGCTGTCTGTTTCTCCGTTGGCGAACGCACAAAGCCGCTCCATGCGGTCCGGAAGATCTGCAGCTGGCGGCGGCTGGTGCAGCAGTTGGTCGTCCCACCAATAGATGCCTACGCGATCCTCGCCGGGCAGCTGGAAGCGTCCGGAGGTCGCTGGACTGTCCAATGTTCCATCAGTGACAATTCGCTGAATCTCACAGATCAACTCGGGCGTCAGTTCCTCCGCACGGAGGTCGCCCACTCTTTGCATGACCCGGAAGTTGTTGAGAATCATCCGCTCACCGCGGGTACGCGGTGGCCTTCCGGTGCGGAGCATCTCCTTCGCGACTCGGCGGGTAGTAGCCGCACCTTCGAGCTGGCTGGATGTGATTGCCTCCTCAATGAGCGAACTCACCAAGTAGCGATCCCGCGTAGCCGGGCTAGTCACCTGCTCGCTGATCTGTATGTGGCCACTCGCATCTCGGTTTACGCGCTCCACACCGCGCAGAACGTCATCGGGCATGGCGTAGGTGAAAGGCCGACCTGCGGCGTCGATCAAGGGAAGCGGACGCTGCATGGCGCGGCGTCCGATCTTGGTAGCCAGCCACCAGTCCTCGTGGGTAAGTCCGGTCGGTGGCGTCCTGTACCGCATCCGATCCCACGGCAGGTAGACGTCAGTCCCTGCTCGACCCGCTCCCAAGCCGCTAAGGATGGTCAACAGCTTTGTTGGATCTTCCTTCTGAAGCTGCGCGACGAGCTCGTCCACGGGAGGTGGGGGCATAGGTAGCTTCATAAGATCCACAACCTGAGGTGCTAATGATCTGCTAACTACTGCTAATTTAGCAGATCACGAGTTGCTCGGCGTGCGCAGCCACTGCGGCCAGTCAGGCGTGGGTGGTCACGAACACGTGCGTGGCCATGTCCTTGGACAGCTCCGCGGTCTCACCGCCGCTGCCGACCAGCACACCGCCGGGCGAGACGGTCGCCTTCACCGCCTGCCCGGGCCGGACTCCGGCCCGCCGCAGTGCCGCCATCATCAGCTCGTCGGTCTGCAACGGCTCACCGATCCGGCGGACCTGCACCCGCACGCCGTCCTCGGTCGCTACCTCGGCCAGCGGCTGCACCCCGTCCAGGAACTCGTCGACGCCGCCGGCCTCGCCCAGCTCGGCCAGGCCGGGGATCGGGTTGCCGAACGGTGACTCCTTCGGGTGGTCGAGCAGCTCGAGCAATCGCCGCTCGACCGCGTCGGACATGACGTGCTCCCACCGGCATGCCTCGGCGTGCACGTTCTCCCAGTCCAGGCCGATCACGTCGACCAGCAGGCACTCGGCCAGTCGATGCTTGCGCATGACCCGGGTGGCGTGCGCCCGGCCCTTCGTGGTCAGCTCCAGGTGCCGATCGCCCTCGACCGTCACCAGCCCGTCGCGCTCCATCCGGGCCACGGTCTGGCTCACGGTCGGTCCGCTCTGGGCCAACCGCTCGGCAATCCGGGCCCGCATCGGCACGACGCCCTCCTCCTCCAGCTCGAAGATCGTCCGGAGGTACATCTCGGTGGTGTCGATGAGGTCGCTCACCGGGTCATTCTCCCCCTTCGCCCGGGCCGGGCGCGAGTAGCCTGCGCTGGTATGGCGGACGACGAGCGGCCGGGAGCCGCGCAGTGGGTGCCAGCCGGCGCCGGGATCGACCAGCTCGCCAAGGCGGCACGGGACTGCCAGGGTTGCGAGCTGTACAGGGACGCCATCCAGACGGTGTTCAGCAAGGGTAGCCCGACCGCTCGGGTGGTGTTCGTCGGCGAGCAGCCGGGTGATCAAGAGGACCGGCAGGGAGCGCCGTTCGTCGGCCCGGCCGGCCGGCTGCTCGACCGGGCGCTGGAGGAAGTCGGGATCTCGCCGAACGACTGCTACGTCACCAACGCGGTCAAGCACTTCCGGTTCGAGCGGGCCAGCAGCGGGAGCCGGCGGATCCACAAGACGCCGGAGGTTGCGCACATCGAGGCCTGCCGGCCTTGGCTGGACGCCGAGCTGGCGATTCTCGACCCGGAGGTCATCGTGATCCTCGGGGCCACCGCGGGCCGGGCACTGATCGGCCCGTCGTTTCGGGTGACCAAGCAGCGCGGCACCGCGATCCCGGTGCCGGGTGACGACGACGAGGACGCCGCCCGCAAGCTCGGGTTCATGGTGCCGACCGTGCACCCGTCCGCGGTGTTGCGGGCGGACAACCAGGACCAGGCGTTCGAGGCGTTCGTCCGCGATCTGAAGGTCGCCGCCGCTCTGCTGTCCTGAGCCGCGGGAAATAATGCGCGCCATGGCTACGGCACCCGCGCTCACCATCGACCGCCGATTCAACGGACCACCCGACTCGGCCAACGGCGGGTACCTTTCCGGCCGGCTGGCCAGCTACCTCAACGGTGGGGTGCCGGGCGCGGCACCGGTCGCGGTCACGCTGCGCCGGCCACCGCCGCTGGCGCGGCCGATGAGCGTGACCGGGGCCGCCGACGGTGAGCCGGGGCTGCGGCTCGAGTTGGCCGGCACGCTGATCGCGGAGGCCGGCCCGGCCGAGCTGACCGGTGCGCCGGTGCCGCCGATCAGCCCGGAGCGGGCCGCCGTGGCCGCGCGTTACTACGGCGGGCTGGTCGAGCATCCGTTCCCGACCTGCTTCGTGTGCGGGCTGGCCCGGCCGGACCGGGATGGGCTGGCCCTGCAGCCCGGGCTGCTCCCGGATCGGGCCGACACCACCGCGGCGGTCTGGGTGCCCGACGACTCGCTGGCCGACGCCGACGGCCGGATCGGCGCCGAGTTCGTCTGGGCAGCGCTGGACTGCCCGGGCGGATGGACGGTCGACCTGGTCGGCCGGCCGATGGTGCTAGGTCGGATGGTCGGTAGCGTGCGTGCGGTTCCGGCGGTGGACGAGCCGTGTGTGGTGATGGGTCACCTGACCGGCCGAGACGGCCGCAAGGCGTTCACCAGCACGACCGGATACGGCGCCGACGGCCGCATCCTCGGCCAGGCGGACGCGGTCTGGATCGCGCTCGCCTGAGCCCACCGCGTCCCCC
>JAKEEW010000297.1 GCA_022616375.1 Sporichthyaceae bacterium | reverse complement strand
CTCGTCGATGGTGTCGAACATGGCGGCCACATCGGCCACCCGTAGCCGGTCCAGCAGCAGATGCCCCAGCTGCGGGATCAGGTAGAGCCGGATGTGGCCGGCGTAACTGTGCCGGGTGGAAGCGCGCAGGGTCTTCTTGGCCGGGAGCCAGCGTTCCAACCAGTCCGCGATGGTGATCTTCTCGCTCAGATCCTGGCCGGTGCGGATCCTGCGCCGCAGTAGCTCGACGTCCGGTAGCCGCCCGGATTCCTTGACCTCGCGGGTCAGGGTGTCGGCCAGCTGGGCGGCAGCGGCCGGGTCGTCGGTCAGCCCCAGCAGGTCGCGCGCGCGCCCCAGTTCGGCCTCAGCGTCGGTGCGGGTGTCGAACCCGCCACGGCGCAGCGGTCCACGCCGCCTGCCGTCGAGGTGGGCGGGGAGTTCGAGTTGGTAGTACCAGCGGCCGTGGTGGCGTGACCAGCTCCCGTCCGGGCGCCGCAGCCGCGGGCAGCTGCGGCCGAGGAGGGCGCCGGTGTCGGTGCGGCATGAGCAACGCTTGAAGGTGGTTCCGTCGGGCATGTGCTACTCCTGTTCGGGCTCGACCCTGGTGGGTTGGTCGAGGCCGAGCAGGGCGAGCAGCTCGGTAGTGGGGACCAGCAGCGCGCGGCCGATGCGGATGACCCGGCAGGGAAACTGCCCCTCGCGGGCCAGCCGGTACGCGGTGGTGCGGCCCACCCCAAGCGCTCGTCCCGCGGTGACCACATCCACCACGGCGGGCAGGTTTGCGATCTCGGCCGCGCTCAGGCCCTGGATCACACCAGCCGCCACAGCGGCTCGATGACGCATGTCCGGGCCTGGATGCACCGGCACGTGATCGCCATCCATGCACGCTCGACCTGGCCGGATTGGTCAAGGCCAATCCGGGGCCTACAACCCACCAGCCCGGCCAGCTGCCCAGCCTGCGATGACACACCGCCCGTGACCTGGCAGCCGCGCCCGTCGCGGTCGGAGGCTTCGGGCGGTGACCCCGCCGCGGTTCCGGCCCCTCCACCGGTACCGGTCCGGGGTGGCCTGCCGCCCGAAGCGCACCCATCCACGCTCCGGCGGATCTGGTGGGTCAAGTCCGGCCGGGTGCTCACGCCGCCCTCCGCGACCCGCGGTGGCGGTCGGCGTGGTCTTCATTGGCTGCCGCAATCGGCCGGTCCAGTCGCTGGTTGGGCGATGGTGCGAGGGTGAACACGAGCACGTCCTCGTGCGCGATCACGTGCAGCGGCAGCCCGGCAGCGCGGGCCCGGCGGACGTAGTCAAGCTGAAAGAACGACGCGCGCGGGATCACCCGCTGCCCGTCTAGCCCCGCCAGGCAGGCGACCAGCCGCTCAACCAGCACCAGCCCAGCGTCTTCAGCTGCGGCGATCACCGTACCGGGGAAGTCGACCAGCTCCCCGTGACG
>JAKEEW010000296.1 GCA_022616375.1 Sporichthyaceae bacterium | reverse complement strand
GTTGGTGGGTGGTTGGTGGCGTCGTGTCCGGCTGACCCGGATCACCTCGGACAGTGCCTCGATCTGCGCATCGGACAGCGGCGGTAGGGCCAGAACTGCCTTGCGGATCGCGGCTCGCTCCGAGTCGGACAACGTGCCGGTGACTCCCGGATCGCGGTGTTGGGGATTGGCGCCGCTCACCGGCGATCCCCGATCTGCTCACCCTGCGTGGTGACAGGGTGTGATCGTCCGCCGTTCGTGCACCGTGTACATGCACGCCAAATCCGTGCAGGCGCGCGCGCGAGTGCACGATGCACGTGCACAAACTCGCGGTCACGAAACGTGACCATACGTGGGGTCACGGCTCGTCCGGCATGATGCCGCGCCAGTGTCCGCGTGCGGTGCGGGCGGCTAGCCCGGCTGCGGCGAGCCGATCGAGCCGGTAGTACACCCAACGCCGGCTCATCCCGGTCAGGCGCATCAGCTCCGGCAGCGTGAGTCCGTCCGGTGGCGCGTCGCGCAACGAGGCCCATAGCAGGTCTTCGGGGTCGGTGGTTTGGATTGGTTGGCGTTGCCCGGGCAGCCACACCCGCTTGGGGCTGCCGTCCATCGGCTGTCCGCCCTCGGTCTGGTAGTTGGCGTCGGGTTCGATGTCTGCCTCGGCGGCTGTTGCCGAGAGGGCATCGAGCGCGGGCCGGTCGGGGCGTAGAAGTCGGCTGTGATCTGGACGTCTTGGTCGGTCAGCCAGAAGGCGCGGGCTCGTTTAGGAACTGGGTGTTCTTGCGCGGAGATGAGGAACTTGCCGGGCGCGTCCAAGGTCTCAGCCCGCCAGCCCGCAGCGAGTGAGCCCTGGCCCAGGATGAGGTCGACGTCGCGGCGTTCCCGCACCCGAAAGCAGATCCGGATGTCCATCTGGGAGCGGATCGCCCCACCGCCCATCGCGGCCTGGGTGGGGCGTTGGGTGGCCGAGATGAGGGTGACGGCGACGGCGCGGCCGCGTCGGGCGATCGAGTCGGCGTAGACGAGTGCGCGGTTGGCGTGGTCTGCCAGTTCGGCGTGCTCGTCGATGACGATCACGAGCGCGGGTTTGGTTGGGGTTGGGTGCCAGAACCGTTGCCCGGCCTGGGCTTGGTGATCGGCGCGGGCGTTGAGCACCTTCACCGCATCGCGCAGCAGCGCCTCAGCTTCGGCCGGTGTGGTGGCGAGCCGATCCAGACAGGCCGCCCAGGGCAGGATCTCCATCCCGGATTTGAGATCGATGCCCCACAGGACAACGTCCGGGCAGCCGGACAGCTCACCCAGGATCAGGTTGAGCGCGCCCGACTTACCCGATCCCAACAGCCCGCCGATCAGCACATGCCGGTGCGCGACGCTCACGGTGACTGGTGTGCCATCCTCGAACAGGCCGAGTTCGAATGGTTCGGTGACCGATTCGATGGTTGGGCCGGGCCATTCCAACGGCTCGGAGTGCGGGTCGGCGTTCAACACTGTGAGGTCGAACCGGTCGGCCCGGTCGGGGTCGGGTTCGATGCGGATGGCCCCCTGCCGGACTCCCATCCCGGACTCGATAGCGGGTAGCCGGTTGATGGCCTCGGCGACGGTTTGGCCTTGCCGCAGGCGGACCTTGCCAGTCCATCCCCACGGGGTTTGGGCAGCCGACTGGATGCGCGAGCCGGCCAAGCCAACCTTGTCGGCCAGGTCCGGCCAGGCATCCAGGCCACGCTGGAGCCGTACTCGAGAACGGCGCCGACGATGCAACCACCACGGCACCGCGAGGATCACTGTCGCCAGCTTCAGGGTTACCGGCAGGGGTTCGTGGCCAGGGCTGAGCCAGGTTGCGGCGGTGGCCCACAGACCAGCGACACCGGCCACCACCGTGGCGTACAGGCGTTCGGCGCGGGTGTCGATACCGATCCGAGCGCCCCACCGCCACAACGCCACGGTGACAGCCACCGCGGCCACGGCCACACCGATGGCGGCTTCTGAGGAGGAGTGCAGGATGCCCGCACCGAACCATAGGGCGAACGCGAGGTAGAAGGGTGCGAGTTCGGACCGGTACCGCCAGCCGACCCACGCCAGCAGAGACAGCAGGCGCAGGAACCAGCGCACGATCCCACCGGCCATCCCAAGAATCAGACCGGCGGTCAGGAAGTCGTCGTAGGAGGAGCGAACCCGATATGGGCCGTGTCGCCAACTCATAGGCGCCCACCGCCGGTGTTGGTGCGGGGTAGCGGGTCGCGGGCATCGAGCTCATCGAGCAGGAATGAGAGCGGGTCTAGGTCGCCTTCGGTCGCGGCGGCGAGCGCCGCGCGGGTGGCGGCGAGGAGGTCAGCCAGGCGTCGCCGAGCGATCCGCAGCAGCCGCTGCGAGCGTTCGATCTCGGCCAGCAAGACGGGCACGTCGGCGGCGACGACCCAGAGTCGGTCGATCAGCTCCGGGCGGCTGAGGGTGTCGTCGTTGGCGTCCAGGTCCAGCCAGTGCGATGCGACGGTGGTCAGGTCGACCAGCCGACCCGGTCCCCGCACCGGTCGGGTCCGGAGGGTAGTCGGGTCGGCTGTCGGGTCGTGTGGGTGTTGCGGGGTGTTGTGCGGTGTGGTCAAAACACCACCTCCTCGGGTTGTCGGGTTGGGTCATCCGGTCTCCTTCCGGTTTCGCGTGATCTCGTGAACTGCTAGTTGCTGTGGTCGGGTCCCAGCTCGTCGGGGCGGGACTTGCGCCGCACCCAGCGGCTGCGGGCGCGGCATTTTCGGCAGGCGGGGTTGTCCTGTTCGGCCAGCGCACCGCATTGGCAGTGGCGTCCGCCGAGGCCGATCGGACGTTGCCTCATAGATCACCTCCTCAGATCTGTGACCCTAGTCACGTCCCGATGACTTATCAGGATGTGTACCCGGAATCTGAGTGAAGCACATGGACAAACACGTCCGCAACACTTATTGTGATGGCACGCCAGAATCTTTTGTCCGCTAGCCGTTAGCGACGAGACGTTGAGAGGTGGACGTGATGCCCACCCAACCGAGCACCCCGCGCCTACGCGCCGGCAAACCAATCAAGTACCAGCAGGTCGCCGACGCACTCCGCGAACAGATCACCGCCGGGATCCTGCCGCCGGCCAGCCCGCTGCCCAGCGAGTCCCAGATCATCGACCAGTACGGGGTCTCTCGACCTACCGCCCGCGCGGCGATCGCCGCGCTGCGCGCCGAAGGCCTGATC
>JAKEEW010000295.1 GCA_022616375.1 Sporichthyaceae bacterium | reverse complement strand
GGGCCTGCCGCGGAGGGATCTACCGCGGACGAGCCCGCACCGGATCAGCGGGCCGCCGAGCCGCCTGCCGCGCAGGAGCCTGCTCCGGAGCCGGTCGCCGAAGCGGCGCCGGAGGCAGTGGAGCCACCAGCGGCGTCGGACGCGGTGGAACCACGAGCGGAGGCGCCGACGGAGGCACCAGCGGCGTCGGCACCGGTAGAGCCATCGGCGGAGCCGGCCGCCGGCCCGGCCCAGCCGGTCGACCAGCGCACCCCGGCCGAGATCTGGTTAGCCCAGCACCCAAGTCTGGTCGAGCCCGAGGAGCCTAAGACCCGCCTCCGCCGGCGGCGCAAGGTGCTGCTGGCCGGGCTGATCGCCCTGGTCACGCTCGCCGCGTGCACGATGGGTGGGGCCTGGTGGCTGTCCGAGCGGTATGCCGGCCAGGTGCAGCGGATTCCCCGGGTCTTCGAGCAGATTCCGGAGCAGGAGCGCCCGGCCAAGCCCGAAGTTGGGCCGGCCGCGGGGGCGATGAACTTCCTGCTGGCCGGCACCGACCGGCGCTCGAACCGGGCCACCACCGGCGAGCAGGCCGCCGCCGACATGTGGGTCCCAGGTGCTCAGCGGTCGGACACGATCATCATGGTGCACCTGTCCGCGGACCGTGAGAGGGCCTACGTCATCTCCTTCCCACGCGACTCCTGGGTCGAGATTCCGGGGCACGGCCGCAACAAGATCAATGCAGCCTTCTCGCTGGGCGGCCCGACCCTGTACGTGCGCACCATGGAGCAGCTGACCGGGATCCGCATCGACCATCTTGCGATCATCGACTGGGACGGTTTCATCGGCCTGACCAACGCGCTCGGCGGCATCGACGTGACCATCCCGCAGACCGTGTACGACTCGGCCAACGACCGCACCTGGGAGGCTGGGCAGTACCACCTCAACGGCACCGATGCGCTGGACTACGTCCGGCAGCGCTACGGCCTGCCGCGCGGCGACTTCGACCGGGTCCAGCGGCAGCAGAACTTCCTCCGCGAGATCATGCACAAGACGCTGAGCACCGGCACGCTGTCCAACCCGCTCAAGCTGGCCCGGGTGCTCGACGCGGTCACCAAGACGGTCAGCGTGGACGACACGCTGAGCAACTCCGAGCTACGCGGCCTTGCGCTCAGCCTGCGCAGCCTGCGGCAGCGTGACGTGGAATTCCTCACCGCGCCGACGCTCGGCACCGGGATGGAGGGCGCGGCGAGCGTGGTCTACCTGGACGAGGACCGGGCCGAGCGGCTGTTCGAGGCGATCAAGAACGACGACGTGCAGGGCTACCTTGATCGATTCGGTAGGTCGGACGAGCGGCTCGGCAGCCAGGTCTCCTAGCCCCGACACGTCCCGTGATCGTGGTGGATTGGCCGCGGAAATCTGGCCGCGCGGCGCTGCGAATCCACCACGATCACGAACTGAGTTAGGCGTCGCGGCGCTGGAACAGGCGGGTCAACCCGGCCAGCACCGCAGTCGCGAGCAACCAGCCGGCCATCTCGAGCCCGGCGGCGACCCAGCGGGCCGAGCCGACCATGCTCCAGATCCCCTCCTGCTCGAAGCCGATGATCGGCAGCAGCAGGTCGAGCGCGAACAGCCCGGGCGACCAGTGCGCCACCAGGTTCTCGTCGATCGGCGCCGGGTGGAACCCGCGCATGTACTCGTAGCCGAGGAACCACAGCCCAGCCAGCCAGACCAGCGCCAGCCAGGTCCGATAGCCGTAGCCCACGGTCGCATCCAGCAAGCCGCCGAACAACCGGCCGGGCAGCGCCAGGGTGCGCCGGCGATGCCGCTGGTTGGCCAGCAGCACGTAGCGGGCCTCCCGGTCGTTGCCGTCGGCCCGGTAGGCGGCGGCCAGTTGCTCGTAGGGCTGCGGGGTGTAGCCGGTGTGCCCATCGGAGCGGCCGATCCAGCGCCGCCACCGCCGGCGCGGGTCATAGCCGGCTTCGTGCAGCGCGTAGCCGGACAGGCCGGTCCGTAGCCACCGCACCCGCTCCCGCACCCCGGGAACGCTGCGCCCGTTGCTTCGCGCATCGGTCCCGGACGCGGTTCTGACCGTCGCGGCCCGAGCGGTGGACCCGCTCACGAACCCGAGCGCCGCACCGGATCCGAGGTCGTCGGCCTCACTCGGCTCGGCCGGTGGCGGCGGCGTGGGCCGGCTGCCATGTTCGATTGCCACGCTGGCGTACTCGAAGTTGTCCATCCGCAGCCCGCCAGTGGCCAGCCACAGCTTGCGGTTGTCGTACAGGGCCGCTACCCGGGCACGGGAGAGCTCGACCGCACCCACCGGCGCGGTGTCGAACGCGATCATCAGCTCGGTGGCCCGCATGCCGGCCAGGTTGAGCGCAAACGTGCGGCTGCCGGCGTTGAGCTCGGCGCCCCGGAACGAGACCGACTTGCGGACATCCGCGCCGCGCAGCCGCACCCCGGCAGTCGCACTGAACGGCCGGTTCTGATCGGCCTGGCAGTGGAAGTCGCGACCCACCTGAACCGAGCGGGCGTCCAGCGACGGGCGGACCGTCACCGCGGCTACCTCGCTGTCCTGATCCCGCGAGGTGATCCGATACGGGTCGGTCAGCTCGGCCCCGTCGAACAGCGCCGAGCCACCGATCACCGCGTTCTGTAGCCGGAACGTGCCACGCGCGATCGACCGGCCGGCGAACAGGTTGCCCTCGATCCTGGTGCGGTCCAGGTTGACCGCGTTGCCGCCCGGGTTGGACAGCTCGGCGCCGGTGAAGAACACGTTGCCGCCGATCGTTGCGGTGCGCAGCAGCAGCTCGCCGGTGGCCTGGAAGCCGGGACTGCACAGCAGGTCGCCGCCGAGCTCCAGACCGTCCGCAAGCAGCGCGTAGCGGTCCTGGTCGCCGGCCGCGGGCAGCTGCGGATCGAGCCGGCATTCGGTGGCCCGGATGTTTCCCTTGATGGACGCGGTGGCCAGCCGGACTGCGCCGTAGGCCTGGAAGCCACCGTCGATCTCCAGGTTGCCGTTGATCACCGCGCGCTCCGCGACCAGCACTGCGGTCGGATCGCTGTCGGCGTCCGCGCGCGGCCCGGCTGGCTGGCTACGCCAGCGCTCCTCCAGGTCGGGCGACAGCTGCAGCACGGCACCGGTGAGGTCCAGGTCGCCGTCGATCCGGGCACCGCCGAGAAACACCCGGCCGACCGTGTGCAGGCCGCGAGTCTGGCCGCGCCGCGGATCGCAGAACACGGTGCCGCCGACGGTGAGACCGTTGCCGTCAAGCGCGGTGCCCCGGCCACTGCGAATCTGCGCGCCGGCGAGGTTGATGATGCCGCCGATCCGGGCGCCGGGTAGCCGGATCTCGCCGGTGGCCACCAGGCTCTGGCACAGCATCGCGCCACCGGTGCGCATCCGCTCCCCCATCAGCGCGGGGCCGTGGTGGTTGGTCAGGCGGGCGTCGATGAACCGCACCGACCGGGAGATCGACGCGTCCGCGAGGTCGACCAGACCCGCGGTGCTGATCCGCTCGAACGCGAGCTCGCCGTCCACGTCGAGGTTGTGCAGGCGCAGCTCAGGCACCCGGGAGCCGGCCAGCGAGATCCGCCGGGTGTGCGCCCCGCGCAGCAGGATCGGCTCCTCGAAGTAGCAGTTCCACAGCTCGATCTGATGACTGATGCTGGCCCCGTCGAGGGCGAGCTGGCCGCTGATCCGGGCTCCGTTGAGCCGTAACGATCGGGCCCGGCCGGGCATCGCGGACGGGCCGGCCAGCAACAGGTCCGCCAGCACGTCGGCGGCGATCGTGCGCTGCGGTGCCCACGCCTGCCAGTTGTGCACGTCCTCGCCACCGCCGAGGGTGCGCAGGTCGAGCCAGTCTCCGCGCCGGAACGCGCGCCACAGTGCCTGCTCCTGCTCGGTCCACTCAGCGGGAGGGTGTTGCGGGGCTGGGTCAGAGGATTGGTCCGGGGATCGGTCCGCTGCGCCGTCGGGCCTGGCCACCAAGCTGAGAGTCCCCTCGCGTGTACGAGCACAACGTGCGCTCACAGTAAAGGCGAACGGGATTTCTTACCAGTAGATCGCAACAACCTGGCACGGTTCGGTCGCAGCCAGTGAATCCCTAACTGACCCGGCGAAGCCGGGCGGAGATGTGCGACTGCAACGGCTGACCCATCGCCGCCATGTCGAACGCCCATAGCAGCTCACGGTCGACCAGACCGTAGAGCCGGTGCCCCGCGGTGTACTCCTTGGCCGACTCGGTGCGGGCCACCACGTCGGTGCGCAGCTCGAGCTTGGCACCGGCGATCTCGCCGAGCCAGATCTCCACGAAGCCGGTGGGATGTGCCAGCAGGACCTCGAGCCGGTTGTTCGGTTGCGGCCGCCAGAACCCGGTCTCGGTGGCCAGCGGCTGCTGCGGAGTGCCGTCCTCGGCCAGCTTCCAGGTGCGGCTGGTGTAGGTCAGAAACGGCTTGCCGAGATGCCCGAACTCGATCTCCTGGCCGAACTGGAACTCCTCGATGGTCGGATAGCCGCCCACTCCGACGCCCTCCCAGGTGCCGAGCAGGAAGGCCAGCGGCACGCAGTCCGGGTGCAGGTCGGTCGGGATCTCGAACATCGGTTAGGGAGCCTTCCGCGGCGCTTGACCCTTGAACAGCTTGTACACGACATAACCGGCAAACCAGGTGATGACCAGGGCGGACACGATCAGCAGGAGGGCGAAGAACAGCTCCACTGCGGTCATCCCATCTTCTCGCGGGTGCGGTCGGCCAGTCGTCGGCACAGACGTCGGCCCAGTCGTCGGCACAGTCTAGGTGCCGGCCGACCTCTACCGTTGGCCCATGAGATCCCTCGTGGTGAAGGCGACCGCCGGCGCGGACGCGCCGGAACGCTGCTCGCAGGCATTCACGGTGGCGGCGGTAGCGGTGGCCGCCGGCGCGAGCGTGTCGCTCTGGCTTACCGGCGAATCATCCTGGTTTGCCATCCCGGGCCGGGCCGAACAGTTCGAGCTGCCCGAGGCCGCACCCTTGGCCGAGCTGCTGGCCGCGGTCCTGGCCGGCGGTCGGGTGACGGTGTGCACGCAATGCGCGGCCCGCCGTTCCATTACCGCCGACCAGGTGATCCCCGGGATCAGGATCGCCGGGGCTCAAGCGTTCGTGCAGGAGGCACTCGCCGACGGCGCCCAGGCCCTGGTCTACTGACCGGGCTCGTCGCCGAGCGCGATCGGCACCCCCACTAGCGAGCCGTACTCGGTCCACGAGCCGTCGTAGTTGCGCACGCTCGGCTGCTCGAGCAGCTCATGCAGCACGAACCAGGTGTGCGACGAGCGCTCCCCGATCCGGCAGTACGCGATCGTGTCCCGGCTGAAGTCCAGCCCGGCAGCGGCATACAGCGCGCGCAGCTCGTCGTCGGAACGGAACGTGCCGTCCTCGTTGGCCGCCTTCGACCACGGCACGTTGACCGCGCTCGGCACGTGCCCCGGCCGCTGGGACTGCTCCTGCGGCAGATGCGCGGGAGCCAGCAGCCGGCCCGCGTACTCGTCCGGCGAGCGCACGTCGACCAGGTTGAGCGTGCCGATGCCGTCGAGCACCTGGTCCCGGAAGGCCCGGATGGCCACGTCCTGATCCTTGGCGACGTACTGGGTGGCCAGCCGCTCCGGCGCGTCGGCGACCAGCTCGCGGGAGTCCAGCTCCCACTTCTTGCGCCCACCGTCGAGCAGCTTGACCGCGTGGTGCCCGTACAGCTTGAAGTACCAGTACGCATACGCGGCGAACCAGTTGTTGTTCGCGCCGTACAGCACGACCGTGTCGCCGTTGCTGACTCCGCGCTCGGAAAGCAGCTGCTCGAACGCGGTCTTGGACACGAAGTCGCGGCGGACCGGATCCTGCAGGTCCGTCCGCCAGTCCAGCTTGATGGCGCCCCGGATGTGGTTCTTGTCGTATGCGGTGGTGTCCTCGTCGACCTCGACGACGACGACGTTCGGATTGTCCAGATTGGCCTGCACCCAGTCGGCGTCGACCAGGGCTTCGGTGCGGCTCATGAGCTCTCCTCTTCGAACGGGTACGGCGTCAGAACGTGGTGTGCGATCAGGACCACGGCGTCAGTACGTGGTCGGGCGGGCGGAGTCGACGGGCTGGGGGCGGTAGGACAGCAGGGCGGCCAGCGCACGCCGGCCGAGCAGGTACACCTCGCAGCCGATGCACAGCCCGACGGTCGCGTTGAGGAACGCGGCGCCGAGCGCGAACCCGGTAGCGCCGACGCCGACCGTGCTCAGGCCGGAAAGGTATCCGACGGCTGCGACCAGCGCGAAGCCGAGACCGACCCCTTGGGCGAATCGTGGCGGAGCGGCCGGTTCGAGCTCGCGTGGTGGTCCGAGCCGGGGCCGGATGAAAGTGCGGAACAGCACGGCATAGGGGCTGCGGTGCGGACCGGCGAGCACACCGATCGCGAAGATCAGCGCTTGTCCGGCGACCAGCCAACCGTTGCCGAGGATCAGGGCGGCGCCGAGGACGACGCTGGTGAGGGCCGCGGCGAAGCGTTGGCCGCGGGGATCGATATCGGGCATGGGCATGCTCCTGACGGGCGCGAACGGAATGGACGCGACTGGGTCGGGGCTGCCAGACCGGCGCAAACCGGGCGCGCCGCTACCGCGGCGGGCGGTCTGCGATACAGGTGCGAACGAGCCCCGTCAGGGGCCGGGACACAGGCAGGCGGCCACGCGGCACAGGTCGACCGCGCGCCGTTTGGTGAGCACCGCTGCCTGCGATGTCATGTTCTGCAGCCTAGGCGCCGGCATCCGATCTGTCATGCCTGCACCTCGCCGAGGGCGGCCACCACGTCGGCCACCCGCGGCTGCCCGCTGGCCCGCCGGACGATCGCTCCGGACGGGTCGAGGACGAGCACGGTCGGGGTGCGCATGACCTTGAGCCGGCGGATCAGGTCGAGGTTGGTCTCGGCGTCGATCTCGACGTGGGTCACCCCGGAGACCATTCCGGCGACCTCGCCCAGCACCCGGCGGGTGGCCCGGCACGGCTGGCAGAACGCGGTAGAGAAGTGCACCAGGGTGGCGGTCTCCCCCAGCGGCACGCCGAGCTCGGCCGCACTGAGCCGCTGGACTCGGCCGGAGCCGGCCCCGGACCCGGCGCCCGGGCTGACCCGCAACACCCCGTTCCGGCACCGGAAGAGCACGCCGACCAGCGTCGCGATCGTCAAGACGATCACGAGAATCAGCAACTCGGCCCACACAATCGATACTCAAGTCGAGCGGGTCGCCGACCATTCCCGCGGCGGGACTACACCAGGATGGTGAGCAGCGACTCGCCGTCGCTGTTGACGATCTCGTACTGGACGATGTCGGTGACCGGCATCCCGACCGCACCAGGAATGGTGAGCGAGCCGGAGGTCGCCGAATAGCCGTCCACCGGCACCTGCCAGGTGCTGGCCACCTCCCGGCGCCCGTCCCGGCCAACCGCCTCGAGCCGGCAGCTCTGACCAGGAGTGACCCCGCCCAGCGAGATCGACAGCGAGGTGCCCCAGCCTCGGGAGCTGACTTCGAGGTTGGCCCACTCACCGGTGGCGGCGTCGCGTGCGGTCAGCGTCCTCGCGACGGGCCCGGCCGTCGTGGGACTCGGGGACGGAGTGCCATCGGATCCGACCACGGCCGATCCGACCAGCACCGCCACGGCGGCCGCCGCGGCCGCGCCGGCGATGGCCAGCCGGGATCGCGACCGGGCCGCGTCCTTCTCCTCGGCCGCCCTGGTCAGCAGCCGCTCCAGCTGCGGAGGGTCGTCCGGAGTCGGTGCGGCGGCGTGCCGGCCGACTCGGACTCCGACCCCCACTTCGGCGCCCGGGATCAGCGCCAGGATCTCCGGCAGGCCGCGCAGCTCGGCCAGCTCCGCCGTGCACTCCGGGCAGAAGTCCAGGTGGGAGCGGATCGAGTCGGCCTCCGCCGACGCCAACGTGCCGAGCACGTAGGCGCCCAGACTGACTCGGATCTCGTCGCAGCTCACGGCCGGATACCTCGCTCTTCCAGGGCCAGCCGA
Source organism: Sporichthyaceae bacterium (assembly GCA_022616375.1). GTDB lineage: Bacteria > Actinomycetota > Actinomycetes > JAKEEW01 > JAKEEW01 > JAKEEW01. The sequence goes on along the minus strand of JAKEEW010000295.1, from coordinate 7,580 downwards.
AGTGACCGCAACGCGTAGTAAGTCCGGGATTTCACCGTGCCCTCTGGGATGCCGAGCAGGTGGGCGGCCTCGGCGACCGAATGCCCCCGGTAGTAGGTCTGGATCAGGACCGCGCGATGATCGGCGGACAGCGTGCCGAGCGCGTCGGCAACCTCCCAGGCCAGCAGCGCGCTCTCGAACTGGTCCTCGGCCGGCACACTGGCCAGCGCCTCGTCGCCTACCTCGGTAGGGCGAGCTCGGCGCGCCCTGGCACCGTCTACGACGAGGTTCCGGGCGACCGTACACAGCCACGGGCGTAACCCACCCCGGGCCGGGTCGAGCGCCTCCGGGTGACGCCACGCGCGCAGCAGGGTTTCCTGCACGACGTCCTCCGCGCGTTGCCGATCGCCGTCGGTCAGCCGCAATACATAGCTCAGCAGTGGACCGGCGTGCTCTGCGTACAAGCTCCGTAGCAGCTGCTCCTCTGCCACGGTCACACCATCAGCACGCGCGCTGCGGCTCCGCGGTTCATCGCGGTCGCCACCCTGCGGCGGCGGTCCGACCGGTCCGGCCATGGATAGATCCTCATTCCCTGGGCGGGTTTTCGCCAGTCGGCCAGCTCAGCCGGGTCTTACGAGCGGTAACCGGACTTCTCACCCGATCCGGTGGGCGCTCATCCGAGCCCGATGTCGGAGCCGGCCAGCCCGACCTCCACTCCGTCCGGCCGCACCGAGACCGAGTTCAGCCGGACCAGGTCGAACATCTCAGGTATCCGGATGGCCAGGTCGAACTGGTCGCCGATGGCATCGACGAGCGACTGGTTGGCCTGCTCGCCCTCCACCTCGACCCGGACGGTCCGCATGGTCAGGGTGGAGGAGTCGACCTTGACCTCGGTGAACGCCACCACGTCGAACTCGCGGCCGAGCACCTCGACCACCCCTCGGACCGCCACCACATCGGCCGCGCCGCCGTAGTCGAAGCTCAGCCCGCCGGAGCCGACCTCGTCGGCGAGCCTGGCCAGCTCCGGATACGGGATCAGGGCCTGGGCGTCGACCTCGTCGACCACGGCCGAGCTTGCCGACTGGATCCGTACGTCACGCATCCGCAGCTCAGCGCGGGCCAGATCGACACCGGCCACCTGGACGGTGTCGGCGCTCACCCCGACGTCGTCGAGCCGGCGGGTGGCCGCCTGGGCCAGGAACGGGAACCCGTGAATGTCGATCTCGGGCTCCGCGGCGAGTTGGTAGCGGTTCTGTACCGCCTCGGCGACCTTGCGCTCCACGATCGCCTTGGCCAGGAAGTCGAGCACCACCAGCATTACCAGCGAACCGATCACGCCGATCCAGAGCTTGCGCACGGGGTCAACCCACCACCATCCGGCCGAGGACGTAAGTCACCGGAGCCGCGAACGCCAACGGCAGCATGACCGCCGCCGACAGTACCGCCCGCCTCGACGATCGGGCCGCGGCCGAGACCACGGTCGCGGCGGCTGCCATCAGGCCCACGCTCGCCCCGAGCAGCAGGCTCCGATTGCTCCCGAGATCGTCGAGGATCTTGGAGATGCCGTAGCCGGCCGCCCCACCGGCCGCAGTGCCGAAGAACGCCCGAACCACGGCCGGACCCGGCATCGCAGCCAGGAACGTCGCGGCCGCCACCGCGGCCATGCTGGTCACCAGCACGGTCCGGCCGCCGGGCGCGACCCGCTCGGCCAGCAGCCCGGCCGCCAGCACGGTCAGCGTGGTCCCGGCCGCGGTCGAGGTCACCGAGGCAACTAAGTACTCCAGCCGGTCGGCCCGGAACAGCTCATGCCCGAACGTGGCCACGAACGCGATCCCGAGCACCCCGGCGAGCGGCCCCACGCTCGCGCTGTCGACCTCGTGGGTGCGGTCGAGCAGCACGAACACGTCGGCCGCCAGCCCGGCGGCAATCGCGATCGTGAGCGAGCCACGCACCGAGGGCACCGGGGCCAGCCGGAACCAGCCGTAGGCGCACACCACCTGCAGCACCAGCACCGCCACTACGAGCACGTACTGGCTCAGCGACGCGGCCAGCCCGATCAGGCCGGCCACGGCGGCGGTGAGCAGCGCTGCGGTCATCACGGCATCGTACGGTTCCCCGTCGCGATCACCGTATGCGTCCGGACTTAGTGATCATTGGCCCAGCCGGTCTGGCGAGGTCGGCGCCGGGGCCGGCGTCGGCGAGCGATCTAGCCGCCGGCGAACGGCGGCAGCACTTCGACCGTGGCGCCGTCCGCCAGCCCGACCGCGTCCGGGGACCGGGTCCCGACCGGGTTGCCGTCGACCAGGAACGAGGACCTGGCGATCACCCGAGCGAACTCCGGGCGGCCGGCGTGCCGGTCCAGCGCGCCCGCCAGCGCTTCGGCCAGGTTGGCCGCGTCGTAGGCCTCCTCGGCCACTCCGGCGGCCGCCTTGGCCGCTGCCCAGTAACGGATCGTCCCTCGAGCCACGTCAGATATCCTGCCGTCAACTTCGGCCGACCGGGGAGGCGGGCCGCGTCACCAGGCCCAAAGCCATGAGCCAGCTCCTCCTGCTCACCAACACGCTGACTCTGTCGGCGGACGTGTTGCCGGCCCTCGGGCTGCTGCGCCACCAGGTCCGGGTCGCGCCGGCCGAGGCCACCGCCCTGGTCGAGGCACCCCAAGCCGACGCGGTGCTGGTGGACGGGCGCCGCGACCTGCCGCACATCCGGACGCTGTGCCAGTTGATCCGCACCACCGGGATCGACTGCCCCCTGCTGCTCGTGGTCACCGAGGGCGGCCTGGCCGCGGTCGGCGCCGACTGGGGCGTGGACGACGTGGTGCTGACCACCGCCGGACCGGCCGAGGTGGAGGCCAGGCTCCGGCTGGCGATCGGCCGGCTGGCCGGCGCCGCCGATGACACCCCGGACGAGATCAGCCGCGGTGATCTGGTGATCGACGAGGCCACCTACACGGCCCGGGTTCGCGGCCGGTTGCTCGACCTGACCTTCAAGGAGTTCGAGCTGCTGAAGTACCTCGCTCAGCACCCGGGCCGGGTATTCACCCGGGCCAACCTGCTGGCCGAGGTGTGGGGGTACGACTACTTCGGCGGCACCCGGACCGTTGACGTGCACGTTCGGCGTCTGCGTGCGAAGCTCGGACCCGAACACGATCAGCTGATCGGCACGGTGCGCAACGTCGGCTACCGGTTCGTGCTGCCCAGCCAGCCACGCACCACGGCCACCCCGGACCGGACCGAGACCGAGGTCGGCCCCTAACCCGGGAGATATCCGATCAGCACGGCCACAGCCGTCCGTTACGGTGGCTGTCGTCATGGTCGATGTCTGGACACTTGAAGCCACCCAAACCACCACCGGCCCTGGCACCGTCACGCTGGTCGAAGGCTCGTCGTTCTGTGTCTGCGCGCAGTCCGGCGACATCGGCCCGGGCGGCGCGCAGGGCGTGTACTTCAGGGACACCCGGCTGCTGTCGCGCTGGGAGTTGCGAATCGACACCGAACCGGTCGAGCCGCTACTGGTGATCCCGGCCGAACCGTTCCGGGCCACCTTCGTCGGCCGGGCCAGACCCCGTCCCGGCAAGTCGGAGAGCACGCTTCTGGTCAGCCGGGAGCGCTACGTCGGTGCCGGGATGCGCGAGGACATCACGCTGCGCAACCTGGCGGGCGAGGCGGCCGGTTGCACGTTGACCGTCACGGTGGACTCTGACTTGGCCGACCTGTTCGAGGTGAAGGCCAGCCGGCTGACCGACCGCGGCGCCGCCGCGTCCCTGCTGGAAACCGGCGACCTGGTGCTGCAGTGCCAGTTCGGCGAGCAGTCCCGCGGGGTGCGGATCTCGGCCCCGGACAGCCTGCCGGCACCCGGCCAGATCAGCTTCCGGGTCGTGGTGCCGCCGCGCAGCAGCTGGCACACCAGGATCCAGGTGCATCCGATCATCGACGGCGTGGAGCCGCCGACCCGGTATCCGGGCGAGGAGCCGTTCGAGACCACCGTGCCGGCCCGCCGGCTTCGGGACTGGCAGCGCAATAGTCCCGAGGTCAGCACCGAGCATCCGGCGCTCGCGCTGACCCTGCGGCGCAGCCGCGAGGACCTGGGCGCACTACGGATCTTCGATCCGAACCATCCGGACCGGCCGCCCACCATCGCCGCGGGCGCGCCATGGTTCATGACCCTGTTCGGCCGCGACTCGCTGCTCACCTCATGGATGGCGCTCCCGCTCGACCAGTCGCTTGCGCTCGGCACTTTGGCCACGCTGGCCGAGCTGCAGGGCAACGTCGAGGATCCACTGACCGAGGAGGAGCCCGGCCGGATCCTGCACGAGCTGCGGTTCGGGGTCGAGGCCGGGCGTGCGCTCGGCGGCGGCAGCGCGTACTACGGCTCGGTGGACGCCACCCCGCTGTTCGTCATGTTGCTCGGCGAGCTGCGCCGGTGGGGGCTGCATCGGGACGAGGTGCAGGCGCTGCTCCCACACGCCGACCGGGCGCTGGAATGGATCGAGCGGTTCGGCGATGCCGATGGCGACGGATTCGTCGAGTACCGCCGCAAGACCGACCGCGGCCTGGCCAACCAGGGCTGGAAGGACTCGTTCGACGGGATCAACTTCGCCGACGGCCGGCTGGCCGAGTCGCCGATCGCGCTGGCCGAGGTGCAGGGCTACGTGTACTCGGCCTACCTGGCGCGCAGCCACTTCGCGGTCGAGGCCGGCGAGCGCGACCTGGCCGACCACTGGGCCAGCAAGGCAGCGGCGCTGAAGCAGGCGTTCAACGAGACGTTCTGGCTGCCCGAGCAGGGCCACTTCGCGGTCGGGCTGGATCGCGACAAGCGGCCGATCGACTCGCTTGCCTCGAACATGGGGCACTGCCTGTGGACCGGCATCGTGGACGTGGACAAGGCCGAGCTGGTGCAGCAGCGGCTGATGAGCAGCGAGATGTTCACCGGCTGGGGCGTGCGCACGCTGGCCAGCTCGATGGCCGCGTACAACCCGATGAGCTATCACAACGGTTCGGTCTGGCCGCACGACAACGCGCTTCTGGTGGCCGGGCTGATGCGGTACGGATTCACCGAGCAGGCTCAGCTACTTGCCAGCAGCCTGCTCGATGCGGCGATGAGCTTCGGCGGCCGGTTGCCCGAACTGTTCTGCGGGTTCGACCGCAACGACTATCCGCATCCGGTTCCCTACCCGACATCGTGCTCGCCGCAAGCGTGGGCGTCGGCGACTCCGGTGCACCTGCTGCGGGTGCTTCTGCGGCTCGATCCGTGGGTTCCTTACGGTAGAGTGTGGCTAGCCCCCGCTCTTCCCGATCGCTTCGGCGACCTGCAGGTGAACAACCTTCCGTTGGCAGGTAGTCGGCTGGCGATCTCGGTTCAGGACGGCTCGACCCGGGTGCACGGACTGCCCGAGGGGATCGAGCTCGTGATGGAACCGCGGAGCCCGCTGACCGCCGCCAAGGAGACGTAATGAGTACGGCCGCCCCTACCAGCCTGCGCATCGCACTAGTCGCACCGCCGTGGTACCCGATTCCACCGCGCGGATACGGCGGGATCGAGGCGATGGTGGCGGACCTAGCCAACGCACTCGTCGTGCGGGGTCACGACGTCACGCTCATCGCGGCCGGCGAGAACGGCACGTCGGCCGGCTTCCGGACTACGTATTCGGTGCCGCCGACCGCACGACTCGGCGAGGGTCTGGCCGAGGTCGTGCACGCGGCCCGAGCCGCCCGCTACCTCGACCAGCTCGAGCTCGATCTGGTCCACGACCACTGCCTGGCCGGACCGCTAACCGCTGCCGGCCGGCGGACCCCGACCGTGGCGACCGCGCACGGACCGGTCGACGGTGAGATCGGCCAGTACTACCGGGACCTGGGCGGAGCGGTCTCGCTGGTGGCAATCTCCAACTCGCAGCGGCGGATGGCGCCGAGCCTGAACTGGGCCGGCACCGTGCACAACGCGATCGACGTGCAGTCCTTCCCGTTCCGCGAGGACAAGGAGGACTTCGTGCTGTTCCTCGGCCGGTGCAACCCGGACAAGGGCGTGCACCTGGCCATCGACGCGGCCCGCGAGGCCGGCCGCCGGATCCTGCTCGCAACGAAGATCAACGAACGGGCCGAGCGGGAGTACTTCGACGCCGAGATCCAGCCCAGGCTGGGGCCGGGCGTCGAGCACCTCGGCGAGGCCGACGCGACGCTCAAGCGCGAGCTGCTGGCTGCCGCTCGGTGCCTAGTCTTCCCGATCCAGTGGGACGAACCGTTCGGCCTGGTCATGGTCGAAGCGATGGCGTGCGGCACGCCGGTGGTCGCGCTGGCCCAGGGCGCGGTGCCCGAGGTGATCGTGGACGGCGTCACCGGGTTCGTCCGGACCAAGCCGGACGAGCTGGCCGAGGCGATCGACGCGGTCGACCAGCTGTCCCCGGTCGACTGCCGGGAGCACGCCCGCCGGAACTTCGACGTCGAGATCATGGCGACCGGCTACGAGCGCGTCTACGCCGAGCTGACCAGCTAAGATCCGCAACACTCCAGTCGCCCGGACCGCCGGCGCGCCGACTCGGTCAACTAGGCTCCGAACATGTCGGCGCCCGCGGATCCGGACGGCGTGACGGTCGAGGTCACCGGCCGGCTGACCGCTCAGGCGACGGCCGAGGTGCGCGCGCTGGTGGCGGCCGCCGCCGACGCCGATCAGGTTCCCCCGCTCTCCGAACACGTCACACTGCACCTGCGGTACGGCGGCGACGAGCCGGTGCGCACGTTCCTGGCCAAGGTGGGCGATCGGATCGTCGGCTACGGCCACCTTGACGTCACCGACGAGGTCGAGGGCGCGAGTGCCGAAGTGGTAGTCGACCCCGCCTACCGGCAACACGGCGTCGGCCGCCAATTGGTCGCGCACATGCTGGCCGCCGTGCCGCAACGCCGGCTGCGGCTGTGGGCACATGGCGAGCTGCCGGCCGCGGCCGTGCTGGCTCGGACCCTGGGCTTCCAGCGGGTGCGCGCGCTGTGGCAGATGCGCCGCTCACTGGCCGAGCCGCTACCCGAGGTGGTGCTCACGGACGGGGTCACGGTACGCACCTTCCGGCCCGACCTGGACGAGGCCGGCTGGGTCGAGCTCAACCGGCGGGCCTTTGCCGACCATCCGGAGCAGGGCAAGTGGAGCATCGACGACCTGCGCCAGCGGATGTGCGAGCCGTGGTTCGACCCGAGCGGTTTCTTCCTCGCCGAGCGGGACGGCCGGCTGGTCGGCTTCCATTGGACGAAGATCCACGGTGGTCGGCACGGTGCCGAGCACCACGGCCACGAGCCGATCGGCGAGATCTACGTGATCGGCATCGACCCGGCCGAGCAAGGCAGCGGGCTGGGCACCGCGCTGAGCATCATCGGTCTGGAGCACCTGCGCAGCCAACACCTGGCCGAGGCGATGCTGTACGTGGAGGCGGACAACAGCCGGGCCATCAAGGTGTACGAGAAGCTCGGCTTCAGCCACGCCGACACCGATGTGATGTACCGGCACGTGCCCGAGCCGACTTCCGGGTAGGGCGGCGCTCCCGGCTCGCCACCTGGTGTCGACATCCGAAACTACGCGGATACTCGTGGCGGACCGGGTATCGCCGGGGCGGACCG
>JAKEEW010000031.1 GCA_022616375.1 Sporichthyaceae bacterium | reverse complement strand
GCGTGGTGCCGGCACGGCCGGTGCGTTCGGCCGCCCCGGTGGTGGCCGGCCAACCCGCGGCCGCAAGTCGAAGAAGCAGCGCCGCCAAGAGTTCGACAACATGCAGGCGCCGAGCATCGGTGGCGTCAGCCTGCCGCGCGGCCAGGGCCAGATCGTCCGGTTGCCGCGTGGGTCGTCGCTGACCGACCTGGCCGAGCGGATCGGTGCCAACCCGGCGTCGCTGGTCCAGGCGCTGTTCCATCTCGGCGAGATGGTGACCGCGACCCAGTCGGTGAGCGATGAGACCCTGCTGCTGCTGGGCGCCGAGCTGAACTACGAGATCCAGGTGGTCAGCCCGGAGGACGAAGACCGCGAACTGCTCGAGTCGTTCGACCTGGAATGGGGCGAGGACGAGGGCGGCGACGAGGCGCTGCAGGCCAGGCCGCCGGTGGTGACCGTCATGGGTCACGTCGACCACGGTAAGACCAAGCTGCTCGACGCGATCCGCAACACCGACGTGATGGCCCGCGAGGCCGGTGGGATCACCCAGCACATCGGCGCCTACCAGGTGACCACCGAGCTGGAGGGTGTCGAGCGGAAGATCACATTTATCGACACCCCGGGCCACGAGGCGTTTACCGCGATGCGTGCCCGAGGCGCCCAGACTACCGACATCGTGGTGCTGGTGGTCGCCGCGGACGACGGTGTGATGCCGCAGACGATCGAGGCGCTCAACCACGCCAAGGCGGCCGGAGTACCGATCGTGGTGGCGGTCAACAAGATCGACAAGGAGGGCGCGGACCCGACCAAGGTGCGCGGCCAGCTCACCGAATACGGCCTGGTGCCCGAGGAGTACGGCGGCGACGCCATGTTCGTCGACATCTCGGCCAAGTCCGGCCTGAACATCCCTAACCTGCTCGAGGCAATCCTGCTGACCGCGGATGCCGCGCTCGACCTGCGGGCCAACCCGGACCAGGACGCCCAGGGCGTGGCCATCGAGGCACACCTGGACCGAGGCCGCGGTGCGGTCGCGACCGTGCTGATCCAGCGCGGCACCCTGCGGGTCGGTGACTCGGTGGTCGCCGGCGACGCGTTCGGCCGGGTTCGGGCGCTGCTGGACGAGCACGGTGAGTCGATCGAAGAGGCCGGGCCGTCGCGTCCGGTGCAGGTGCTCGGGTTCACCTCGGTGCCCGGTGCGGGCGACAGCTTCCTGGTGGTGACCGAGGACCGGGTCGCCCGGCAGATCGCCGAGCGGCGGCAGGCCCGCGAGCGTAACGCTGCGCTGGCCGCCGGTCGGGGCCGGCGCACGCTCGAGGACATGTTCGCCGATCTCGAGCGCAGCGAGCAGCGCGATCTGCTGCTGATCCTCAAGGGTGACGTGTCCGGTTCGGTCGAGGCGCTCGAGGATGCCCTGCTCAAGATCGATGTAGGCGAGGGTGCCGGGCTGCGGGTCATCCACCGCGGCGTCGGTGCGATCACCGAGAACGACGTCAACCTCGCCACTATCGACGACGCGGTCATCATCGGCTTCAACGTGCGGACCCAGGGTCGCTCGGTGGAGCGGCTGGCCGAACGCGAGGGCGTGGACATCCGGTTCTACTCGATCATCTACAAGGCGATCGAAGAGGTCGAGGCGGCCCTCAAGGGCATGCTCAAGCCGGAGTACGAAGAGGTCCAGCTGGGCACCGCCGAGGTCCGCGAGGTCTTCAAGGTGCCGAAGATCGGTAACGTCGCCGGCTGCCTGGTCCGGTCCGGGACGATCAACAGGAACAGCAAGGCCCGACTGGTCAGGGACGGCGCGGTGGTCGCCGAGAACCTCACCGTCGAGTCGCTGCGCCGGTTCAAGGACGACGTCACCGAGGTCCGCGACGGCTTCGAGTGCGGTATTGGCCTTGGCTCGTACAACGACATCAAGGTCGACGACGTGATCGAGACCTACGAAATGCGGGAGAAGCCGCGAGCCTAGATCCAACCTTCCCGATCATTACCCGCGATCTGCGCAAATGATCACCCAGTTTGGGCGATTTGTCTGCACAGATTGCGAGTAATGATCGGGAAGTGGGGGGCGAGGTCCGGCCAAGGGGCTGACGTGTTTACTGGAACGCTCTCCCTTGATCTTCTGCTGGGCGACGTAAGGTCGCTGAAGCAGAAGCGGTCCGTGGTCCGGCCGGTCGTCGCCGAGCTGCAGCGCAAATACTCGGTGGCGGCGGCCGAGGTCGGACATCAGGATCTGTACCGGCGGGCGGTGGTTGGAGTGGCCGTGGTTTCGGCCGACGCCGGACACTGCCGCGAGATGCTGGCGGCGTGCGAGCGACTAGTCGCGGCACGACCGGAGATCGAGCTGCTGTCGGCCCGGCAGCGGCTCTACCGCGAGGAGGACGAGTGACCCAGCAGGCCAGGGCGCGCAAGCTGGCCGACCGGATCCGGGTCGTGGTCGCCGAGATGATCGAGATGCGGGTCAAGGATCCACGGCTCGGCTTCGTCACGATCACCGATACCCGGATCACCAACGACCTGCGGGAGGCCACCGTCTTCTACACGGTGTACGGCTCGGACACCGAACGCGCGGAGACCGCGGCGGCGCTGGAGAGCGCGAAGGGCGTGCTCCGCACCGAGGTCGGCCGGCAGACCGGGGTCCGGTTCACTCCGTCGCTGACGTTCGTGCCGGACGCGATCCCGGAGAACGCCAGGCACATCGACGAGCTGCTCAACCGGGCTCAGGCCGCGGACGCCGAGGTCCGGGCCAGCTCCGCCGGAGCGCAGTACGCCGGTGGCGCCGACCCGTACCGGGTGCCGGAGCCGGATGACGACGACCAGCCCGAGCTCGACTAACCGCCGACCGGCCAACATGGACGGGCTCGTCGTGGTAGACAAGCCGGCCGGCTGGACCTCGCACGACGTGGTCGGCAAGATCCGTCGGCTGGCCGGCACCCGGCGAGTCGGGCATGCCGGCACGCTGGATCCGATGGCGACCGGCGTGCTGCTGGTCGGGGTCGACCGGGCCACCCGGCTGCTCGGGCACCTGGCGCTGACCGAGAAGGAGTACGCCGCCACGATCAGGCTCGGCCAGACCACGGTGACCGACGATGCCGAGGGCGAGCTCACCGACACTGCCTCGGCCGAGCGGGTGCGCGGGGTCACCGAGGCCGCGATCCGGGCCGGGATGGCCGAGCTCACCGGCCAGATCCAGCAGGTTCCGGCCGCGGTCAGCGCGATCAAGGTGGCCGGGAAGCGGTCCTACGCCAGGGTGCGGGGTGGCGAGCAGGTGGAGCTGGCCGCCCGCCCGGTGACCGTGCACGCGTTCGACCTGGTCGCGCTCCGGACCGAACCCAGCTGGCTGGACCTGGACGTGACCGTCACTTGTTCCAGCGGCACCTACGTCCGGGCGCTGGCCCGCGACCTCGGTGCCGGGCTTGGCATCGGCGGGCACCTGACCGCGCTGCGGCGCACCCGGGTCGGCCCGTATCCGATCGACCAGGCGCGCACGATCTCCCAGCTCGAGGCCGGATTCAGCGTGCTCCCGCTGGCCGAGGCGGTAGCCGCGGCGTTCCCAGTGCGGACGGTGAGCTCGGACGAGGCGGTCCGGCTTTCGCACGGCGGCAAGCTGGCCGCGGCCGGGATCGCCGGCACCTACGCGGCGTTCGCCCCGGATGGCGGTCTGCTCGCGCTGCTTACCGAGTCCGGCGGCCAGGCCAAGCCGGTGGCGGTCTTCGCCCCGGCCTAGCCTCATCGCGAGTCCCTAGAAAATCTTCGAACCCGATGTCGAATCGGGGTCATCCCGTTCGAGGTCTTGGTAGCGGGCCGGATCGAACCGACCGGTCCCAGACCTCGAAGGGAGCTACCGAGATGTCCAACTACACCACCACCACCACCGCGACCGGTTCGATCTGCGACCCGCAGACCCGGGTGACCAAGACGCTGCTCGCCTACGGCGCCATCGCCGGTCCGACTTATCTGGTCGTGTCGCTGGTGCAGGCGCTGACCAGGGATGGGTTCGATCTCGGCACACACCCATGGAGCCTGCTGAGCAACGGCAGCCTGGGCTGGATCCAGATCACCAACTTCGTGCTGGCCGGGCTGATGACGATCGCGTTCGCGGTCGGCCTGCGCCGGGTCCTGGTAGGCGGGCCGGCCGCGACCTGGGCACCCCGCCTGGTTGGGGCGTTCGGCGTGAGCCTGATCGGCGCCGGCGGGTTCGTCGCCGACCCGGCCCAAGGCTTTCCACCGGGCACCGCAGCGGATGCGGCCGAGGTCAGCTGGCACGGCATGGCGCACTTCCTGTGCGGCGTCGTCGGGTTCAGCTGCCTGGTCGTGGCCTGCTTCCTGCTGGCCCGCAGGCTTGGCACCGACGGTCGTGCGGACTGGGCCCGCGCCGCACGGGTCGCCGGGGGAGTGCTCGCGGTCGGATTCGTCGCGGTCGCGGCCGGCGGCGGTGCCGCCTGGGCCAACCTGTCCTTCGTCGCTGCCGTGATCTGCACCTGGGTCTTCGTCTCGGCGCTCGCGGTGCACCTGTACCGCCGGACCGCGCGGGTCTAGCCGGGATTCCAACCGCACGAAGACAAGACACATCTCAACACCGGCTAGGGTCAACCGGGCCCGGCCGACGACACCGAAAGTAGGAGATTCCGATGCGATACCTGATCGTGTTGAAGGCAGACCAAGCTCCGACCGCCCCGCCGGCCGCGCTGATGGACGGAATCATGAAGCTCGGCGAGGAAGCCACCAAGGCGGGCGCGTTGCTGGACACCGCCGGCCTGGCGCCGAGCGCGTTAGGGGCCAAGGTCCAGCTGACCGGCGGGACCATCAGCGTCACCGATGGGCCGTTCACCGAGGCTAAAGAAATGATCAGCTACGCGCTCTTCCAGGTGCGGACCAGGGAAGAGGCGGTCGAGTGGACCTCGCGGTTCCTGCAGCTGCACCGGGACAACTGGCCCGGCTGGGAGGGCGAAGCGGACGTGCTGCAGGTTTTCGGGCCGGACGACGCCGGACCTCCACCGCCGCCACCGCAGGCCGGTCCGGTGCGGTAGCCGCCACCCCGGGAACACCGCGCGAGTGATTGGATCGGTAGCCGTGACGGCTGCCGATCCAATTCGCGCTACCCACCGCGCCGTCGAGGCGGTGTGGCGGATCGAGGCCGCCAAGCTGATCGCCGGCCTGGCCAGGATCGTGCGCGACGTCGGGCTGGCCGAGGAGCTCGCGCAGGACGCGTTGGTCATCGCACTCGAGCAATGGCCACAGTCCGGGGTGCCGGACAACCCGGGTGCCTGGCTGATGGCAACCGCGAAACATCGCGCCGTCGACCAGCTCCGCCGCCGGACCCGCTACCAGCGGAAGCTCGAGGAGATCGGCCGGGATCTGGCCATCGAGCAGGACAGCGCCGAGGCCGACCTGGACGCGGCGCTGGACGACCACATCGGCGACGACCTGCTCCGGCTGGTGTTCATCGCCTGCCATCCGGTGCTGTCCACCCCGTCCCGGGTCGCGCTCACGTTGCGGATGCTCGGCGGGTTGAGCACCGACGAGATCGCCCGGGCCCACCTGTCCACCGAGCCCACCGTGGCGCAGCGGATCGTGCGAGCCAAGCGCACGCTGGCCGACAAGCAGGTGCCGTTCGAGCTGCCCGGGCCGGACGAGCTGACCGAACGGTTGGCCTCGGTGCTCGAGGTCGTCTACCTCATCTTCAACGAGGGCCATTCGGCCACCGCGGGGGACGACTGGATGCGCCCGGCGCTGTGCGAGGAGGCGTTGCGGCTGGGCCGGATCCTGGCCGGGCTGCTCCCGCGAGAACCCGAAGTACACGCGCTGGTCGCGCTGCTCGAGATCCAGGCGTCCCGGATCCCGGCCAGGACCGGTCCGGCCGGCGAACCGATCCTGCTGCCCGACCAGGACCGGTCCCGGTGGGATCGGCTGCTGGTCCGTCGTGGGCTGGCCGCCCTGGACCGGGCCGAGCAGCTGAGTGCGGAAGCAGCCGGTCCTTACCTGCTCCAGGCCGCGATCGCCGCCTGCCACGCCAGGGCGACCTCGACCGCGGATACCGATTGGGTCCGGATCGCGTCGCTGTACGAGCTGCTTGGCCGGGTCTGGCCGTCGCCGGTGGCCGAGCTGAACCGGGCGGTCGCGGTCGGCCTGGCGTTCGGGCCGGCCCAGGGCCTGGAGATCGTGGACGCTTTGACCGAGCGTGGCGAGCTGGAGCGCTACCCGCTGTTGCCGGCCGTCCGCGGTGATCTGCTCGCCTCGCTCGGCCGGTTGACCGAAGCCAGGCAGGAGTTCGAACGGGCCGCCGCACTGACTCGCAACGAGCGAGAACGGGTGCTGTTCCAGGATCGGGCGGCGGCGCTGCGCACCTAGG
>JAKEEW010000294.1 GCA_022616375.1 Sporichthyaceae bacterium | reverse complement strand
GGCCGCCCGCCACGACCTCCGGGCGCTCCCCCGAGGGTCGTGGCGGGCGGCCGCGCAACTAGGTACGGAGGCTGGGCGGAACTGTCGCGGCTGCGGGGCTTGCCGACTGCCGGCGTATTCGGCCCGGTACCCTCACGCCAGGACATCCGCACGTCAGGGGGCACTTGGTGACCGGCACACCACCCACGACCGGGGCGTCAGCGACCGACGAGACGACGATCCACGCCGCCGCCGGCCTGACCACCGACGGGGGCAGCACCGACCCGGGCAGCACCGACCCGGGCAGCACCGACCCGGGCAGCACCGACCCGGGTGCCACCGACCGCCCAGGCGAGGGTGGCAACGGTGCCGGTCGCCGGGCCACCAACGATCGTGACGAAGCAGCCTCCGCCGCCGCCAGGTTCGGCCGGGTCGGCGAGCCGATGCGGCGCGGCTCCCCGTTCTACATCGGTTTCTTCGGCGGCTTAGGCGTCCTGCTCGCGATCGCGGTCGCCCAGGCGTTGGCCAGTGCCCGATCCGTACTGATCCTGATCGTGGTGTCGATGTTCCTGGCGGTCGGGCTCAGCCCCGTGGTGGAGCGGCTGATCGCCCGCGGGATGCGGCGTGGGCTGGCGGTGATGACCGTCACCGGCGGAGTCATGGTGATCTTCGTTGGGATGGTTGCCGCGCTGGTGCCGCTGATCGCACAGCAGATCTCCGAGTTCATCGACAACGCTCCGAGCCTGCTCGCCCAGCTGACCGAGAGCGAGACGATCCGCAAGCTCGACGAGGACTACCAGATCATCTCGAAGCTGCAGACCTCGATCGCCAGCCCGGACCTGGCCAGGAACCTCTTTGGCGGCGTGCTCGGAGTCGGCCGGTTCGTGCTCGGCGCCCTGTTCAGCGCACTGACCGTGCTGATCCTCACACTGTACTTCCTCAGCTCGATGCCGGCCATCAAGCGCACCATGTACGCACTGGCGCCGAACAGCCGGCGGGAGCGGGTCCAGCTGCTGGGTGACGAGATCCTGTTCCGGGTCGGCGGCTATGTCAGCGGGCAGCTGCTCGTCGCCTGGATCGCGGGCATGGTGACGTTCGTGTTCCTGACCGTGATCCGGCTGGACTACGCGGTCGCGCTCGCGGTCATCATCGCGTTCTTCTCGATCATCCCGCTGGTCGGCGCGACCATCGGCTCGATCCTGGTGACCGCGCTGGCATTCACCGACTCCGCCACCAAGGCGATCGTCGTGTTCGCCTTCTTCGTGGCCTACCAGCAGGTCGAGAACTACGTGATCTATCCGCGGGTGATGCGTAGGGCGGTCGACGTGCCGCCCGCGGTCACCATCGTCGCGGCCCTGCTCGGCGGCGCGCTGCTCGGCATCGTGGGCGCGTTGCTGGCCATCCCGACCGCCGCCGCGGTGCTGCTGTTGCTGCGCGAGGTCGTGCTGCCCCGGCAGGAGTCGCTCTAGGGTGTGTCTCCCAAGTCTTGGTGGATGCGGGCGGCGATCCAGACGGCGTCCGGCAAGGCGAAGGAGGAGTCGATAGTGGAGCTATGGCGACTCTCG
>JAKEEW010000293.1 GCA_022616375.1 Sporichthyaceae bacterium | reverse complement strand
GCCGGCAGCGGGACGACCCGCACGTGCTCGCTGAGGTCGAACCTGGGGGCGTCCACCCACAGTGGCGGGCCGAGCCCGCGTTGCGGCACGCAGAGGAGCTGGCGGAACCTGGGTACCAGGTGCAGCCGGCCGTTGATAGCCTGCCGCACGGCCTCGATGCGCAAGCGACCGTCCGGGTCGAGCAGGCGAGTGCCGTCGAGGATCGCGATGGCGCCCATATCCTGCGGCCAGAGTTGATCCGGCCACAGCATCAGCTGGTCTTCCGCGCTCAGGCGTTCCATCGGCATCACCTGGTTTCACCGCCAGCTTCGGCCACCGGGTGCGTCGCGGGCCAGGGACGGCCGACCCGCCGGTACGGGCCGATGGCCTCTCTTGCCCGTACCCGGATCGGCGCAGCGTGGGTCTGAGGGCCCCGGCGGTCGACGGGTCCACGGTCGCTGGCGGGCCTGACCGGCGGAGAGGGGAAGCCATGGCCGCGGTCGACCAGATCGAGATGACCACCAGGGTCCGGGAGACCCTCAACCGCTGGCCCGCGGTCGGTCTGGCGCTCGGCGTGGTCCGCGACGGATCACTCGACTTCTTCTACGGACACGGCGTTGCCGACATCGCGACCAGCACCCCCGTCACGCAGGACACGGTCTTTCGGATCGGCTCGGTCACCAAGACCTTCACGGCGATCGCCGTGATGCGGTTGTGGGAGCGGGGGCTGGTCGACCTCGATGCGCCCGCCAACGACTATCTCCGCGCGTACCATCTGGTCCCCGCGAAAGCCAGGTTCCGGCCGGCGACGGTACGGCATCTGCTGACCCACACCGCGGGAATCCGTGAGGTGCTGCACCCTTCCGGGCTGCTCAGGATGCGCGATCTGGGCGAGACCGTGAAGCTGGGCCAGCCGGTGCCGTCGCTGGCTGGGTACTACCGAGGTGGCCTACGCCTCGACACCGAGCCGGGCACGAGGTTCATGTACACCAACCACGGCTTCGCGACGCTCGGCCAGCTCGTCGAGGACGTGAGCCGTCAGCCGCTGCATCGCTACCTGCGCGAGCACATCTTTGAGCCCCTCGGCATGACCGCCACGGATCTCGCCAGATCCGAGCGGGTGAGGTCAAAGCTGGCTACTGGGTACGACCTGCGCCGCGCCGGAGCCAGGGCG
>JAKEEW010000292.1 GCA_022616375.1 Sporichthyaceae bacterium | reverse complement strand
GGTGAAAGGTGCGGCCACCGTCAGGGTGTTGATCGTGGTGTCGGCTCGAAGCAGCGCCAGCGCTTGGGGGTCGGGTGCGGCATCCTCACCAGTCCAATAAGTGTCGGCCAGATGGGCGGCCAACGTTCCCTCGGCGAAGTCAGCGGCGATCGGCACCTCCCCGACGCCGGCATCGTTCCACGCAAAGACGAAGGTTTGGTAGAAGCCCGGGTTGCCCCGGTAGTGCGACTCCGCATAGTGACCACGGTTGGCTCCGAAGTAGTAGCGGCGACCCTCTGCTTCCTTGGGGAGTTCAGCGAACCTCGACTTTCCGACGATGATCTTTGTCTCCTGGCAAGCGGTCCACCGATCGCCGGGGTATCCGAACCTCGGGTCGTCCACGGTCAGAGACAGCACCCCCACTGAGCCGTGCTCCTCGTCGTACAGGATGTGCACCCATGCGTGCGGGGTCCGGTAGACGCACTCGACAAAGCCGGGGAACGGATCTGCGCCGACCGCCCGTCGGAATGCCGGCGGCCCCAGTAGCTGCTCCACGTACTCGCGGGTTGTCCCAGTCGCAAGCCTGTCCAGCTGTCCGACCAGATCACGACGGCTGCCTAGGGTTCGCCGCCATAGGGCGACTGCTCCTTTCCGCGCCGCCACGAGGAACAGGGCCACGGCTGAAGCCGCCGCCAGTACGCCGATTACATCCGCAAAGTCGAGATCCTCCACCAGCCCAGGGTGACACGCCTACCCGCAAGAACAGCGACAACGAGATCACCGAGAACTCGGCGGGTTTCGGGGTGAAGCTGATCGACGAAGCGAAGCGGTCGCCTCGACCCGGCCAATACGCGGTCTCGATGTCCACCGGCTTAGGCTGGTTGCCCCGATCACGAATATGGGCCTGGAACAGTGCAAAAAGCTTCACTTGACCGGGCCCGTCAGTAGCGGCGGCAGTCGGCCCCAAGGCGGCGACAGGGAGCGTCGATTCGTGCTGCCTGGTTACCGCCGCGTGTACAGATTGGTACCGAATAGCGGTAGAGAGCGCTATCGCGGTCCGAGTAGCGTGACAGACCGTATGTGAAGCGTCACCCTCCGACGGGGGAGGAGACCGCAAGTGCCATCGGTCGGCTTACGGCCAGCTGCAGTCGCGCTGGCGATCCTGGTTCTCGGAGCCAGCGCGGGCTGTGACGGCTCGAGTGAGCCCCCAAGCGGCCTGCCATCGGCAAGTGTTACTCCACCTGCGTCCTCGCCGGAACCGCCAGCCGGCGAGCTTGTACCGCTTCCCGACGGTGTCGAGGTCGAGGCCGACTGGACCCCGGCCGGCGACGCCGTGAACGATGCCGCAGTTCTCTCCGCTATCAACGTGGTCCGCTCGATGCGGGCGGTGATGGCCACTGGTAGACCGGACCAGGTGCCGTACCGGAACTACGTCACCGGCGCTGGCGCGAAGGCAATCTTCGACGACTTCGTGCTTCCGTTCGTGGAAGCAGGGCTGGGTGTGGTGGGCACCGACCGCCTGTTCGACTTCAAGGTCAGCGACGCCGATGCCGATAGTGCGACTGTCACGTTCTGCAACGACCAGACCAACATCCATGCCATCAACCGGGCAAGCGGCGCCACCGTCCAGCCCACGCCGCCGCTGCCAGCTGGCTACCGGCTGACCCAGGAGGTCTCACTGTCGGGAGGCAGGTGGAAGGTGAGCGCGAGCGCAGTGGAAGAGGATGTGACCGGGTGCGTGCTCGACCGCTGACCCGCGTCGCTGGAGTCGCGCTGGTCTTAGCCGGGCTGCTGATCGCGATCGCCTTCGCGCCTGGTTCCGCCCAGGCCCAGACCGGCTGGGGTGGGGCGAGCTTCGTGGATCGGCTGCTGGCCGCCGAGGCTGGGGTTGCGATGTCGTCACCGGACGCAGGGTTGCGGCCCGGTGAGGGCTCGCTCGCGGGATCGAATACCCCTTCCCCGCCGCGGTGCTGGTACCAGCCCGGATACACCGCACAGGACCTGGTCGAGCTGATCAACCGGATCTGGCAAGCGGCGCGGAGCGAGCCAGAACCGATGCCCAGCCTGATCGCAGCCTGGCGCCAGGATTGGCTAGGACGAGTTTCCAGCCGAGCGGGCGAGGCCGGCTTGTGGTTCACGACTCACTGCTCGGACTGGTCGGCCATCGCGGTGTTCCGGCTTGCAAATCCGGATCCATTCATCTGGGTTCCAGCCGCCGGGCCCGTGCCACCGGTGGCCGGCGTTGTCCTCACACCGGGGCAGCTAGCCCAGTACGCACGGGACTCGATCGTGCTACCGGACACCGAAGTGAAGCTGAGCCCTGGAGCGCGGTCGACGGTGAACTTGGACACCTGGGTGTGGCTGGACCGTACGGTGTTCCGCCCGAGGCATGTGCGCGCCCAGGCCGGCCCGCTGATCGTCGACGCGGTGGCTAACCCGTCGAAGCTGCTGCTGCCGCTGGGCCTGCCCGCGGTTCTCACGCCGGCTGATGGGGTGTGCACGGACCTGTTCCGGGCGTACGAGCCTGGCGGCGACCCCGCGTGTGCGATCACCTTCGGACGATCGTCGGCACGCGAGCCGGGCCTGGAGTTCACGGCCGATTTCGCGCTGGTGTGGACGGTGACCTGGACATCGAACTGGGGTCCGGGCGGCACCCTGCCCGACGGGCAGTTCACCGAGACGACCTCGATCCGGGTGCAGGAGCTACAGACCATCGTCCGCCGCGGTGGCTGACCACAGCCCGCGGCGGGGAGAGGGGGCCAGGTGTCGGCCACCACCCGCGGCTACGCGCCGCCGAGGACCGGTCCGGCGCGGCTGCCGGTCGCTCATCGCGACCGCCATCCGGCCGCAGTCGTCCTTGGGGTGCTACTGGTCCTGGTCGGCGGTCTGATCGGGGTGCTGGCATGGCAGTCCGCCGGCGACCGGATCGACGTGATCCAGCTAACGGCCCGGATCCCGTCTGGCGGGCAGATCAGTGCTGGGGATATTCGCGCGGTCACGGTCGCCCCGAACCGTGACATCGCCTACGTGCGCTGGACTGAACGCGGCCGGCTCGGCGACTACTACGCGCTGTCGGACCTTCAGGCGGGCAGCGTGCTCACCGGCGGCGTGCTCACCACGCAGGCGCCGCCGGCTGCCGGTGAGGTCAGGATCGGGCTGGCGTTGCAGGCCGGGCAGTACCCGCCTGATCTGAAGGTCGGCGACCGGGTCAATGCTCTGTACGCCCCGCGTGGCGGCAACCCCGAAGCGGTTCGTGTATTGGCCTCGAACGCCCGGATCGACTCGCTGGTCACCAACACCAGCGACGAGGGCCTGGCCGGCGATGCCTCGATCGCGGTCATGGTCACCGCCGAGGAAGGGGCCGCTCTGGCCCAGGCGTCCGCGGCCGGGCAGGTCGCCCTGGTGCAGGTCGCCCAGGAGTAGCGCGGTGACCCTGATCTGCGTTGGCTCCGCGACCGGCGCTCCCGGTGTGACCACCACCGCGCTCGCCCTGGCGGCAGTATGGCCGCGCCCGGTGCTTCTGGCCGAGACCGATCCGGCCGGCAGCGCGCTGCTGTACCGGTTGGGGTTGGACCCCAGAAGTGGGCTTGTCAGCCTGGCCACCGCTACCGCGAGCCCCCGGCCCGGCGACCTGGCTGAGCATACCCAGCACATCCCGGGCGGGCTGCCGGTGCTGGCCGGCGTTCACGACGCCGGCCAAGGCCGCGCCTTCGGGCCCTTATGGGACCGGCTCGGACAGGCCCTCGCCGGTCTGGACGCGGCCGACACGATCGCCGACTGCGGGCGGCTCAACCCGACCGGTGACTCGCTTCGACTGCTCTCCCACGCCGCGCTGATCCTGCTCCTGGTGCACAGCGAGATCGCCGCCGCGGCCCACCTGCGCAACCTCGCGGCCGCGCTGGCCGGCAGCTGGCCACCCGGCGACGCGCCGCGCCTGGCAGTGGCGATCCAAACCCCGGTTGGGCAGCGCGACGAGACGATCGGGCAGGCCAGCACGTTGCTGGCCAAGTCCCGCGTCCCGGTCGCGCTGGTCACCACCATCGCCGCGGACCCAGCCGGTGCGGCCGAGCTCGGTGTCGGACGCCGCCGCAGGGTGGGCGAGTCCCCCCTGCTGCGCTCAGCGCGGCGCCTGGCTAAAGAGCT
>JAKEEW010000291.1 GCA_022616375.1 Sporichthyaceae bacterium | reverse complement strand
TTGTCGATCTCACCGCTCCGCTGTCCGAGCAGACCCCGATCATCCAGCTGCCGCCACCGTTCGGAAACACCGCGGCGTTCAGCCGTGCGGAGATCAGCCGCTACGACGAGCGCGGACCGGCCTGGTACTGGAACAACTTCAGCGCCGGTGAGCACGTCGGCACCCATTTCGACGCTCCGATCCACTGGGTGACCGGCAAGGATCTGAACGACGTGTCCCAAGTCCCGGCCGCCGACCTGATCGGCCCGGCCGCCGTGCTCGACTTCAGCGAGCAGGCCGCCGCCGACCCGGACTTCCTGCTCGAGGTCGACCACATCCGCGCGTGGGAGGCCGATAACGGCGCGCTCCCCGAGGGCGGCTGGCTGCTCTACCGCACCGGGTGGGACACCAGGTCCGACGACCAGGCCGCGTTCCTGAATGCGAACGAGACCGGTCCGCATACGCCGGGTATCTCGGTCGAGTGCGCTCGCTGGCTGGCAGACGACGCGCCGATCCGAGGGGTCGGAGTGGAGACGGTGGGCACCGACGCCGGCACCGCGCACTCGTTCGACCCGCCGTTCCCGTGCCACTCGTTCCTGCTCGGCGCCGACAAGTACGGCCTGACCCAGCTGCAGAACGTCAGCCAGCTGCCGCCGACCGGCGCCGTGGTGATCGCCGGCCCGCTACCGATCGTCGGCGGATCCGGCAGCCCGGCCCGGGTGCTGGCCCTGGTCGAGGGCTAGCCCGGCCGCTGCAAAGCCAGCCGAGGAGAGGGCACGATGAACGTCGCCGAGGCAGTCGGCCGGGCCCTGGCCGAGCTCGGCGTGACGCACGCGTTCGGGGTCGTTGGCTCCGGCAACTTCCACGTGACCAACGCGCTGATCGCCGGCGGCGCGCGGTTCGTCCCGACCAGGCACGAGGCCGGCGCCGCCACCGCCGCGGACGCGTTCGCCCGGATGTCGGGCAGGGTGGGCGTGCTGTCGGTCCACCAGGGACCCGGCCTCACCAACGCCATGACCGGGATCACCGAGGCGGCCAAGAGCCGCACCCCGCTGCTGGTGCTGGCGGCCGACACCGCGGCCGGTGCGGTGCAGTCCAACTTCCGGATCGACCAGGCCGGCCTGGCCGCCGCGGTCGGCGCCACCCGGCTGCGGTTGAGCTCGGCCGACACCGCGGTTGCCGAGGCGGCCGCGGCATACCGGCTTGCCGCCGTCGAGCGGCGCACCGTCGTGCTCAGCCTGCCGCTCGACGTCCAGGCCGCCGACTGCCCGCCGGCCGTGCGCCGCGCCCCGGCCGCACCTGCCGTGGTCGCAGGGTTGGAACCGGATCCGGAGGCGGTCAGTGAGCTGGCCGACATCCTGCTCGCCGCCCGGCGTCCGGTGTTCATCGCGGGCCGCGGCGCGATGCTGCCCGGTGCCGGTCAGGTGCTGGACGCGCTCGCCGACCGGTGCGGTGCCCTGCTCGCCACCTCCGCGGTGGCCAAGGGGCTGTTCGTGGGCAGCCCGTGGGATCTCGACGTCTCCGGCGGGTTCGCCACCCCGCTGGCCGCTGAGCTGATCAGCACCGCGGACACGGTGGTCGCCTGGGGATGCACGCTGTCCATGTGGACCACCAGGCACGGCCACCTGATCCAGCCGGACACCACCGTTGTCCAGGTCGACGTCGAGCCGGAGGCGCTCGGGGCCAACCAACCGGTCCGGCTCGGAGTGGCCGCCGACGTCGCAGTGATGGCCGCGGAGGTGCTCGCCGAGCTGGACCGGCGGGCGGCCACCGCGATCGGCTACCGCACGCCGGCGGTACGGGACCAGATTCGCCAGGCCGGTCGATGGCGGGACGTGCCCTATCCGGACAGCTCGGACGGCACCCGGATCGACCCGCGGACGCTGACCGTTGCCCTGGACGACCTCCTGCCGGCCGAGCGGGTCGTGGCGGTCGACTCGGGCAACTTTATGGGCTACCCGAGCATGTTCCTGTCGGTTCCAGACACCGGCGGTTTCTGCTTCACCCAGGCGTTCCAGTCGATCGGCCTGGGTCTGGCCACCGCGATCGGCGCCGCGCTGGCGACCCCCGACCGGCTTCCGGTCGCCGCGCTCGGCGACGGCGGCGCCCTGATGGGGATCGCCGAGCTGGAAACGGTCGTACGGCTTGGGCTGCCGATGGTCGTCGTCGTCTACAACGACGCCGGCTACGGCGCCGAGGTGCACCACTTTGGTCCGGACGGCTTCCCGCTGGACACCGTGGTTTTCCCGGACACCGACCTCGCCGCGATCGGCCGCGGGTTCGGCGCGGACGCGGTCACCGTGCACGCTGTGGCGGACCTCGCCGCGCTCACCGACTGGCTGGCCGGTCCGCGGGACCGGCCGATCGTGATCGATGCGAAGGTAACCAGGGACCGCGGCTCGTGGTGGCTGGAAGAAGCGTTCCGCGGCCACTGAAGCGTCAGGATCGACCGAGCTCGACCCGGACGGCCGCTTCGGCCTCGCCCGCGGAGACCCCGAGCCGGTGCGGATCCTCAACGTCGCGACCGGCGATCCTGGCCGGCGGCCGGTCGCCGAAATGGATCCGTTCTACCCGCGGCTGATCCGGCCGGGCGAGAGCGCCTACCTTCCGGTGGCTTGGCCGAGCTACGACTGCCAGGCGACGCCGGGCGAGTCATGGACCGCGGCCGTCGTGGTCGAGCGACCGTTCGGGACTCGAACGGTCAGCGTGCCGGTGCCGCCGGTGACCAGCTGCTCCGAGCTGTAAGGATAGTCAGCGGAATCGGGTGAAGTCCGGCGGGCGCTTCTCGGCGAACGCCTGCGCGCCCTCCATGCCCTCGTCGCTGTGCCCGAACAGCTCCAGCCCATCGAAGGCCAGGTGCGAGATGCCGCTCAGGTGATCGGTGTCGGCGTTGAACGAGTGCTTGAGGAAGCGCAGCGCGGTGGGTGAATACGAGGCGATCTTGCGGCCCCAGGCCAGCGCGGTGGGCATCACCATGGCTGCCGGCACCACCTCGTTGACCAGGCCCCAGCGTTCCGCGGTCGGTGCGTCGTACAGGTCGAGCAGGAACCAGATCTGCCGCGCCCGCTTCTCACCGACTACCCGAGCCAGGTAGGCCGACCCGAAGCCGGCGTCGAACGAGCCGACCTTCGGCCCGGTCTGGCCGAACCGCGCGTGCTCGGCCGCCACGGTCAGGTCGCACAGCACGTGCAGGACGTGCCCGCCGCCGACCGCCACCCCGTTCACCGCGGCGATCACCGGCTTGGGGATGTCGCGGATCATCCGGTGCAGCCGCTCGATCTCGAACGTGCCCCATTCGGTCGGGCCGTAGCCGCCGGTCGCGGCCCGCTCCTTCACGTCGCCGCCGGCGCAGAACGCTTGCTCGCCGGCCCCGGTCAGGACCACCGCGGCCACCGCGGAGTCGGCCCACGCGGTCTTGAACGCGTGCAGCAGCTCGTCCACGGTGCGACCACGGAACGCGTTGTAGCGATCCGGCCGGTCGATGGTGATGACCGCGACGCCGCCGTCCTCCACCGTGTAGCCGACGTCGGTGAACTCCTCGACCTTCATCTAGGGCGTGTCTCCTCGAGTCCTAGACCTCACACACGATGGCGATGCCGAGCCCGACCCCGATACAGGCGGCCGCAACCCCGACGCCACCGCCACGCCGGCCGAGCTCCCGACACAGGTCGACCACGACCCGGGCCGCGGACGCTCCCAGCGGGTGACCATACGCGATCGCACCGCCGTGCACGTTGACCCGCTCCCGATCCAGCTCCGGCAGGTCGTGCAGGCAGCTCAGCACCATCGCGGCGAACGCTTCGTTGATCTCGACGAGATCGATCTCGGCGAGCGTGCGGCCGGCTCGGGCCACCGCGCGGTTGATCGCCTCCACCGGGGCGATCGCGAACCGGTCAGGCTCGGTCGCCACCACCGCGCTGGTCACCACCCGGCCGAACGGTCGGAGCCCGAGCGACTCGCCGGACTCCCTGGTGCCGACCAGGATCGCGACCGCACCGTCGTTGAGTGGCGAGGAGTTGCCCGCGGTCACGGTGCCGTGCTCGGTGTAGGCCGGTGGTAGCCCGGCCAGCGCCCCAGCCGAGGTGTCCGGCCGGATCGACTCGTCCATGTGCAGCTCGCCGACCCGCATCACATAGTCCGAGTGCAGGCCGTCCTTCCAGGCCCCGTGCGCACGCTGATGCGAACGCAGCGCCCACTCGTCCTGCTCGGCCCGGCCGATCCCGTACTCGTCCGCGATGGCCTCGGCGCACTCGCCGAGCGAGCGCACCCAGGCGGCCGGGAACTTCTCGTTGACCATCCGCCAGCCGACCGTGCTGGCGTGCATGTCCATCCGCCTGGGCAGGAACTCGTCCGGCCGGGGAAGCACGTAGGGCGCCCGGGACATGCCCTCGGCCCCGCCGGCGATCACTAGCTCGGCATCTCCGGCGCGGACCGCGCGGGCCGCCTGCACCAGGGCCTCGGCGCCCGAGCCGCAAAGCCGGTTCACGGTCACTCCGGGCACGGTGACCGGTAGACCGGCCAGCAGCGCGGCCATCCGCGCGACGTTGCGGTTGTCCTCGCCGGCGCCGTTGGTGTCCCCGAGCATGATGTCGTCCAGCCGCGCGGGATCCAGCGCCGGAATCCGGCGGACCAGCTCGGCTATCGGCAGCGCGGCGAGATCATCGGTACGGATATGAGAGAGCCCACCGCGGTACCGCCCGAAGGGCGTCCGTACCGCGCCCAGTAGCCACGCGTCCCCACCCATATGACGCCATCTTGACGCTCGTAACGAGAGCGTGACAAGTTCGACCTTCTTACAATGCCCTCCGGGAGGCGCGCGTGTCCGCTCGGGTCTGTCTGGTCACCGGCGCCGGCCGAGGCATCGGCCGTGCGGTGGCGATCGAGCTGTCTTCAGCCGGCCATACCGTCGCGTTGACCGCGCGGACCAAGACCGAGTTGGACGAGACTGCCGCGGCCCTGCCCGGCCCGGCCCTGGTGATCCCGGCCGACCTCACCGATCCGGATGCCGCGGACACCGTGTTCAGCCAGGTCGAGGCCGCCGCCGGGCCGGTCGACGTGCTGATCGCGAATGCCGGGGCGGCCGCCTCGGCGCCGGTCCATCGCACCGACGACGCGCTCTGGGAGCGGCTGATCGCGATCAACCTGACCGCGCCGTTCCGGTGCATCAGGCGCGCGGTGCCTTCGATGCGCCAGCGCGGGTACGGCCGGATCGTGGTGATCGGCTCGCTCGCGTCCAAGACCGGGGCGCCCTACATCTCCGCGTACTGCGCCACCAAGCACGGCGTGCTCGGCCTGGTCCGGGCCGCCGCGGTGGAGCTGGCCGGCACCGGGGTGACCGTGAACGCGGTCTGCCCCGGCTACGTGGACACCCCGATGACCGACGGCGCGGTCGACGCGATCACCTCCAAGACCTCGCTGACCCCGGACGAGGCCCGTGCCCGGCTGGAGCAGATGCAGCCGATCGGCCGGCTGATCACACCCGAAGAGGTGTCCCGGGTGGTCGCGATGCTGGTCGCGGACTCGGGTGCGATCACCGGACAGGGGATCAACGTCGACGGCGGTGCGGTCCTGTCATGACCATGGATCGGGTGAACCCGCCTGAGCTGGCCAAGCCGTCCGGGTTCACGCACGCGATCGTCGCCACCGGCGGCAAGCTGGTGTTCCTGGCCGGCCAGACCGCGCAGGGTCCGGACGGCCGAATCGTCGGCAAGGGCGACGTGGTCGCGCAGTTCGAACAGGCGCTGAGCAACCTGCTCACCGCGCTGGCCGGCGCCGGCGGCACTCCGGATCAGCTGGCCAAGCTCACCATCTACGCGGTCGACCCGAACGACTACCGCAAGCGGGTCGAGGCGATCGGCATGGTCTGGCGCTGGCTGGTGGGCTCGACCTACCCGGCGATGGCGCTGATCGGGACCACCCGGCTCTGGGACGCCGACGCGCTGGTCGAGCTCGAGGGGATCGCCGTCCTGCCATGACCGGCGCTGCCATGACAGGCCCCGCCACAACGGGCGCTGCCGCGCAGCTCAGGGCGCTCTGGTCGGCTCGGTCGGTCGCGGTCGTCGGGGCCAGTGCGCGGGCCGGCTCGATGGGCCGGCTGCCGGTGGAGTTCCTGCTCAGGTATGGCTATCCGGGCCGGATCCTGCCGGTCAACCCGGGGGCGTCCGCGGTGCTCGGACTGCCCTGTTACCCGACCGTGTCGGCCGCGCCCGGGCCGGTCGACCTGGCCTTGGTTCTAGTCGGGGCGGATCGGGTGCCGGCGGCGGTGGACGACTGCATCGCGGCTGGAGTCCAGGTCGCGATCATCGGGGCCAGCGGGTTCGCCGAGACCGGACCGGCCGGCGCGGCCCGGCAGGCGGAGCTGGTCGCCCGCGCTCGGGCCGGCGGTCTGCGGCTGGTCGGCCCGAACTGCATCGGCGCGGTCGGGGTCGGCTCCGGTCAGGTCGCCAGCTTCTCCCCGCTGTTCGGCGCGCCGACCACCGAGCTCGTGCCGGGCTCACTCGGCTTCGTCACCCAGAGCGGCGCGCTCGGCTACGGCACGGTCAGCCTGGCGTTCCAGCGCGGCCTCGGACTCGGCTGGATCGTCAACACCGGCAACGAGGCCGACGTGGACGCGATCGAGGCGATGACCGCGGTGGCCGCCGAGCCCGGCTGCGCCGGTGTGCTCGGCTACGTGGAGACCCTCGCGGACGGACCTGGCCTGCGCCGGTTGGCCGCGACCGGACTACCGATCGGGTTGCTCAAGGCCGGCAGTAGCGCCGCGGGTGCCCGGGCGGCGGCGTCGCACACCGCGGCGCTAGCCACCGAGGACCGGGTCGTCGACGACGTGCTGCGCCAGCTCGGCATCTCCCGGGCCCGCGACGTCGAGGAGCTGCTGGATCTTGGCGACGCGTTCAGCCAGCCGCGCCGGCCGGCCGGCCCCAAGGTGGTGATCCTAACCACGTCCGGCGGCTCCGGAATCCTGGCCGCCGATGCGCTGGTCGCGCACGGGCTGGAACTAGCCGAGCTGGGGCCGCAGACGGTGGCCGGGCTGGACCAGATCGTGCCGGCGTTCGGCGCCACCGCGAACCCGGTCGACGTGACCGCGACCGTGATGGCCGACCCGGCGCTGTTCGGCCGCTGCCTGAGCCTGCTGGCCCAAGATCCGGGCGTGGACGCGCTGCTCGCCTGCTTCTGCGTGCTCACCGGCGACGACGTGGACATGCTGGTGACCGCGCTGGCCGCGGTGGCGGACGCGGTGGGAAAGCCGGTGTTCGCGGCCCGGACCGGCGCGGATCATCTGGCCCCTGATGCCGCCGCGAGCCTGCGGGCCGCCGGGATCCCGACCTTCCCGACCCCGGCTCGGACCGCGGCTGCGCTGGCCGGGCTGTACCGGGTCAGCCAGCGACCGGCGCCGGCCGAGGCGGTCCAGACGACGGCGCGGTCAGCTCAGGCGGAGCCCGCAGCGGCAGCCACCGAGCCCGAGCTCAAGCAGCTGCTCATGCAGGCCGGGATCGCCGTGCCGGCCGGCCGCCTGGTCGGCGGGCCGCAGGATGCGGTAGCGGCCGTGGCCGAGCTTGGTGGCACCGCCGTGCTCAAGGCCGTCGTGCCCGGGCTGCTGCACAAGACGGACATCGGGGGCGTGATCGTCGGGGTCACCGAGGTGACCGCGACCGCCGCCTACCAGAAGCTCGCCGCGCTGGGCGGTGCGGTTTACGCCGAACAGCTGATCGACGGCGGCGCCGAGGTGTTGGTCGGGATCGCCCCCACCTCGCTCGGCCAGGTGGTCACGCTGGCCTCCGGTGGGGTGCTGACCGAGCTGATCGACGACGCGGTTCATCGGCTGTTGCCCATCACCCGCGCGGACGCGTGGAGCATGATGGGCCAATGGCGAGGGGCGGCCGTACTGGCCGGACACCGTGGTCGGCCGCCGCTGGACGCCGAGGCGTTGGCCGATCTCCTGGTCGCGATCTCGGAGCTGACCAGCGGCTGGCCACCGGGCTACGAGCTGGACCTCAATCCGGTCGCGGTCCTGCCGGCGGGTGTCGCGGTGCTCGATGCCGCATACGTGACACCGCAGGACCGGGCGCGTTTACCGGTAGAGGCCTAGGAGTGGAGACCCGCTGATGGATGTCGGTCGGTTGGTCGCCCGTGCCGCGCAGCGTTACGCCGGCCGGATCGCGGTCGAAGGGCCGGACGGCACCCGCACCTTCGCCGAGCTCGGCGATCGGGTATCCCGGCTGGCCAGGGGGTTGCGCGCGCTCGGCCTGCAGCCTGGCGACCGGGTTCTCGACCTGCAGACCAACCAGGTCAGCTACCTGGAGACCGATCTCGCGATCAGCACGGCCGGGCTTTGCCGGGTTGCGCTGAACTACCGGCTGCACCCGAACGACTGGCAGCTGATCACGCAGGACTGCGGCGCCCGCGCGCTGATCTACGACGCGAGGTTCACCGAGCCGACCGATGCGCTGCGGTCCGGCATCGGCGACGCCACGGTGGTGATCGGGGACGGCCCAGGTATCCCGTACGAGCACCTGATCGCCGGCCAGCCCGGCGGCCCGCTGCTGATCGACGCCGAACCGGACTCGCTGGTCTCGCTGAACTACTCGTCCGGGACAACCGGGCGGCCCAAGGGTGCGATGCGCACCCATCGCAACCGGTTCGCCAGCCTCGGGCACATGGTCACCGATGTGCTGGCGGCCCGGCCGGACGAGCGGGACTGCTGGGTGCACGCCGGGCCGATCACGCACACCAGCGGCCTGTTCGTGCTGACCTACCTGGCGTTCGGAGCCCGCCAGCTGATCTTGCCGCACTTCGACGCCGCGGCCGTCGTGGATGCGATCGAGCATCGCGGCGGCACCGCGACCGCGCTGGTGCCGACCATGGTGGCCCGGCTGCTCGCGCTGCCCGAGGTGTCCGCGGATCGGCTGACCGGGTTGCGCTTCCTCGGCTACGCCGGTGCGCCGATGCCGCCGGATCAGATCCGAGCCGCGTATACCCGGCTCACTCCGGCCCTGGTCCAGTACTACGGCCTGGTCGAGGCGATCCCACCGGTGACCGTGCTCGATCCGGACGACCATGCCCGCGGGATCGGCGCCGACGGCATGCCGGCCCAGCCCGAGCTGCTCGGCTCGGCCGGCCGGCCCTGCCTCGGAGTCGAGCTGCGGATCGTGGACGAGTCCGGCGCGCCGGTGCCGGCCGGCGAGATCGGCGAGGTGGTCACCCGCGGCGACCACGTGATGCCCGGCTACTGGGGTCTTACCGACGACCCGGCCGCCGGGAAGACCGTCAGGGACGGCTGGCTGCACACCGGCGACCTCGGCCGGCTCGAGCCGGACGGCCATCTCTACCTGGTCGATCGGAAGGGCGACATGATCATCTCGGGCGGCTACAACGTCTACCCGCGCGAGGTCGAGGACGTGATCGCCGAGATCCCGGGCGTGCACGAGGTCGCCGTGGTGGGCCTGAGCGATCCGGAGTGGGGGCAGCGGGTGGCCGCCGCCTACAGCGTGCACGCGGGTGCGGTGGTCTCACCGGACCAGGTGATCGCGCACTGCCGGGCCCGGCTGGCCTCGTACAAGAAGCCGAAGCTGGTCCGCGAGGTGACCAGCTTCCCGGTCAACTCCACCGGGAAGATCGCCAAACGCGAGCTGCAGCGGATGCTCGCCGAGGCGGTGCTACCCCGATGAGCCAGGTGGCACGGCCCGGATGAGCCCGCTGCGCCCCGACTATGCGCCGGACGGCCAGGAGCGGCCCGGGGAGTTTCCCTACACCCGCGGCATCTCGGCCACACCGCAGCCGTGGATCATGGGCCAGTACGCCGGCTTCGGCACCGCCAGGACCACCAACGCCAGGTTCAAGGCACTCCTCGAGGCCGGGGTGACCGGCTTCTCGGTCGCGCTCGACCTGCCTACCCAGCTCGGGCTCGACTCGGACGACCCGCGCGCGGCCGGCGAGGTCGGCCGGGTCGGGGTGGCGATCGACTCGCTGGCCGACCTGGAGACGCTGTTCGACGGGATCCCGCTCGAGGCGATCACCCAGGTCCGCACGACCGCGAACTCGATCGGCTATCTGTGGGCCGCGCTGCTGGTCGCGCTGGCCGAGCGGCGTGGTGCCGACCCGGCCAGCTTCGGGGTGTTCATCCAGAACGACGTGCTCAAGGAGTTCATCGCCCGCGGCACCCAGATCTTCCCGCCCGAGCCGTCGCTGCACCTGGCGGTCGACGCGATCGAGTACGTGAGCCGGCAGCTCCCCGGCTGGGTGCCGCTGGCGATGAGCGGCTACCACATCCGGGAGGCGGGCTCGAGCGCGGTCCAGGAGATCGCGTTCACGTTCGCGAACGCGAAGGCCTACCTGGACGCGGCGGTGGCTCGCGGGGTGCCGATCGACTCGGTGGCGCCGACCCTGTTCACGTTCCTGGCTACCACGATGGACTTCCTGCCCGAGATCGCGAAGTTCCGGGCGGCCCGCCGGGTCTGGGCCCGGCTGGTTCGGGAGCGGTACGGCGCCCGCGATCCCCGCTCCAGCCAGCTGCGGATCTTCGTGTTCACCGCCGGCTCCTCCCTGACCGCCGCACAGCCGATGAACAACGTGGTGCGGACCTCGGTCGAGGCGGTCGCGGCCGCTCTGGGTGGGGTGCAGACCATGCACGTGTGCGCGTACGATGAGGCGCTCGGGGTGCCCACCGGGGCCGCGGCCACGCTGGCCCTGCGCACCCAGCAGATCGTTGCGTTCGAGACCGGGCTCACCGAGACGGTCGATCCGCTGGCCGGCTCGTACGCGGTCGAGGCGCTCACCGACCAGCTCGACGCCGGGATCACCGCGGCGCTGGCCGATATCGAGGACCGCGGTGGCTCACTGGCCTGCATCGAGTCCGGCTGGTTCGTCGAGCAGCTGGCCGACGCCGCGTACGCCCACCAGCAGGCGGTCGAATCGGGCCAGACCCCGGTGATCGGGGTGAACCGGTTCGCCAGCCCGCCGGAGCCGATTGAGGTGTTCGAGATCGACCCGGCGCTGGAGGCTGAGCAGGTCGCCGCGGTCGCCAAGGTCCGCGCCGAGCGGGATTCCGATGCGGTCCGTAAGGCGCTGGCCGCGGTGCGGGAGGCGGCGAGCTCGGGCGACAACGTGGTCGAGCCGTGCGTGGCGGCGGTGATGGCCGATGCAACCGTCGGCGAGATCGTCGAGGTGTTGCGGGACGTGCACGGCTCCTGGCGCTGAGGCGATCGTCGCAGGCGGGCCGATGCCTGCCAAGCTGTGCGGAGAGACGTGCGGCTGGGATCACCGTTGGGAGCCGCGATGGTCGAGATCGAGCTGGTGTACGACTGGTTCGGCAGCCGGCTCCGCGCGATCGGGCCGGTCGAGGTCTCGTACAACCGGATGGGTAGCCGCCCGCGACGCGTCGGCGATTGGGAACTCGAGTACGACACGATGGGCTCTCGGCTCCGCTCGATCGCGGGCGCACAGCTCGAGTACGACCGGTTCGGTTGGCGGCCCCGCACGCTCGGCACCTGGCAGCTCGACTACGACATGCTCGGCTCCCGCCTGCGGCGCATCGGCCCGTACGAACTGACCTACGACCGGCTCGGCGTCCGGCTACGCACGCTGGGGCGGATGGCGATCAGCTACGACCGCTTGGGCAACCGACCCAGGAGGGTGGCCTTCCCCGGCGAGAGCCTTACCGACGCCGAGGTCGTGGCGCTGTTCTTCGTCCTCTACGAGATCGACCGTGAGGAGCGCCGCAACAGCCTCAGCTCCAGTTCCTAGCGATCAACCCGGTCTACGTGCCGGAGCGCAGGCTCGGCCAGCAGGTCGTGCAGGTCGAAGAACAGCTCGCGGGCCTTGGTGCCCGGCCACTCGGCCGGCAGGAGCTCGATCGGCAGGCCTGGATCGAGATAGCGGATCCGCCGCCATCCGGTCAGGATCCGGACGTGGTCGGCGAACGCGGCTCGGTCTGCCGCCACGCCGCGGGTGGCCGCCACGGCCGACCGGACCGGCTCGGTGGCCTCGATGAAGTCTCGGTAGCCGGCGGCCAGCCCGGCCAGGTCCCACCAGTGGTTGACCGAGCCGGCGGGGCTGGCGAAGCCCAGGTAGTGGGCATTGAACAGGTCCACGTACTCCGCCAGGCCGAGCCGCTCGATGGTCTCGCGCGCCTCGGCCTCGACATAGGCCGGCGCGATCCACACGCCCGGCGCCGTGGTCCCGAAACCGAGCCAACTCAGCCGAGACCGCAACATGTGCCGCTTGGCGCGCTCCGCCTCGGGGATCGAGAACACCGCAAGCACCCAGCCATCGGCCAGCTTGGCATCCCGCCGGCCGAAGATCCGTTCATCCCCGGATCGCAGCACCTGCTCGGCACCTGCGGACAGCGAGTAGCCGGCGGCCGGACCGCGCCGCTGCGGCTCGAGCATGCCGCGGCGCTTCAGCCGAGAGATCGCTGAGCGGACCGCCGGCTCGTCCACCTCGAGCTCGGCCATCAGGTCGACCAGCGCGGAGACCGACAGCCAGCCGCCGAGCCGGCGGACGTAAGCGCCGTACACGCTCACGATGAACGCGCGTGGGGTGCCCGGACCCGTGACCTGGCCATGCAGGTTGGTCGGTTCCGTAACGACGGTCACGCCCGCACGATACCCGTGTTCCGTAGCCAAGATCGCGTCGAATCAGCTCCCGGCCGCCGTGATCTGGCCGGTCAGGCACGCCTAGATCACCGTTTCCATGATCCCTTCGAGGCGAAAGCCCAGGTCGCCGCTCGAAGCAATCATGGAAACAGCGATCACGGGTGAACGCACGCGGCGAGCGACCGGCAAGCCCGGTCGTGGCCGCCCTAGACCCAGTCCAGCAGCTGTGCGGCGCGCTCCTCGCTGCCGCACGGCCAGGCGTCGCCACAGGTGCACCGCTGCTGCAGCGGCAGCTTGCGGTGCTCGGCGAACACGGTGCTGACCAGCGCGCGGTACTCGTCGAGCTGATCGTCCAGTTGCTCGTAGGGGTTCAGCCTGGGCGCCGGGATGAGTCGCTGGTGTCCCATTCCTGCTGGCATGGCTGGCCCCTCTCAGAGTGCCGGTGTGCCTACACCGCAGCTAACGATCCGGGTCCCGGGCGGCAACGCGCCGCGCCCATGGCACCTGCCGTTCACCTGATCGGCCCACGGGCGCGTCTCCCGAAGACTCGGACCGGCGCCCTCGTAGACTCAGGGCGTGGCTCGTCCCGACGGTCGGCTCTCGCATGATCTTCTTCCTGGCGAGAAGGGCCCGCAGGACGCCTGCGGGATCTTTGGCGTATGGGCGCCCGGTGAAGAGGTAGCCAAGCTCACCTATTTCGGTCTTTACGCACTGCAACACCGCGGTCAGGAGTCGGCCGGGATCGCGGTCGGGACCGGCTCCAAGATCGTGGTGTACAAGGACATGGGCCTGGTCGCCCAGGTCTTCGACGAGGCGACGCTGGCTTCGCTGCACGGGCACGTCGCGGTCGGACACTGCCGCTACTCGACCACTGGCTCCTCGGTGTGGGAGAACGCGCAACCCACGTTCCGGTCCACCGCGACCGGGTCGATCGCGCTGGCCCACAACGGCAACTTGGTCAACACCGACGAGCTGGCCAAGCTGGTCGAAAAGCGGCGGTCCGAGTCCGGCCAGCTGCCCTACCCGGACGACGGCCGGGCCCGGTCCACCTCCGACACCGACCTGGTCACCGAGCTGCTCGCGGACTACCCGGATCGTTCGATCGAGGCCGCGGCGATGGAGGTGCTGCCCCAGCTGGCCGGCGCGTTCTGCTTCATCTTCATGGACGAGGGCGCGCTGTATGCCGCCCGTGATCCGCACGGGATCCGGCCACTGGTCCTCGGCCGGCTCGAGCGGGGCTGGGTGGTGGCCAGCGAGACCGCCGCTTTGGACATCGTGGGCGCCTCGTTCATCCGCGAGGTCGAGCCCGGCGAGCTGATCGCGATCGACGAGCACGGGCTACGCACCCAGCGGTTCGCGCCGGCCCAGCCGGCCGGGTGCGTGTTCGAGTACGTCTACCTGGCCCGGCCAGACACCACGATCGCCGGCCGATCGGTCTACAGCGCCCGGGAGGAGATGGGCCGGATCCTGGCCAGGGAGGCGCCGGTCGAGGCGGACCTGGTCATCCCGACCCCGGAGTCCGGCACCCCGGCCGCGATCGGGTTCGCCGAGGCCAGCGGCATCCCGTACGGGCACGGGCTGGTCAAGAACTCCTATGTCGGCCGCACGTTCATCCAGCCCAGCCAGACCATCCGGCAGCTGGGTATCAGGCTCAAGCTGAACCCGTTGCGCGAGGTGATCGACGGCAAGCGGCTGGTCGTCGTCGACGACTCGATCGTGCGCGGCAACACCCAGCGGGCGCTGGTCCGGATGCTGCACGAGGCGGGCGCCCGCGAGGTACATGTGCGGATCTCCAGCCCGCCGGTGCAGTGGCCGTGCTTCTACGGCATCGACTTCGCCACCCGGGCGGAGCTGATCGCCACCGGCCTGTCCGTCGAGGAGATCCGGCGCTCGCTCGGCGCGGACTCGCTGGCCTACATCTCGATCGAGGGGATGACCGCGGCCACTCGGGTGCCGGCCGACCGGCTGTGCCGGGCCTGCTTCGACGGCCAGTATCCGGTCGACCTACCGGCACCCGACCTGCTCGGCAAGCACTTGCTGGAGAGCCTGGAACGGCGGCTGGTGCCGCAGCTCGATACCCCGAGCCCGGGCGCCGCCGACGCGCTGGACCGGCCATGACCGAGCGGCGGCAAGCCAGCTACGCCGGGGCCGGGGTCGACATCACGGCCGGCGAGCGCGCGGTCGAGCTGATGAAGGCATCGGTGGCCAGGGCCAGCCGGCCTGAGGTGGTCGGCGGCTTGGGCGGGTTCGCCGGGTTGTTCCGGGTCGACTTCAGTGGCTATCAGCGTCCGCTGCTGGCCACCTCGACCGACGGTGTCGGCACCAAGGTCGCGATCGCGCAGCTGCTCGACGTGCACGACACGATCGGGTTCGACCTGGTCGGCATGGTCGTGGACGACCTCGTGGTGTGCGGCGCCGAGCCGCTGTTCCTGACCGACTACATCGCTACCGGGAAGATCATCCCGGATCGGGTGGCGGCGATCGTGTCCGGCATCGCCCGAGCGTGCGAGTCCGCCGGCACCGCACTGATCGGGGGCGAGACCGCGGAACACCCGGGCGTGCTCGGACCGGACGAGTACGACGTCGCGGGCGCCGCAACCGGCGTGGTGGACGAGCCGAAGCTGCTCGGTCCGCACCGGGTCGAGCCGGGGGACGTAGTGATCGCGCTGGGCTCGAGCGGGCTGCACTCGAACGGCTACTCGCTGGTCAGGCACGTGTTCTTCACCCAGGCCGGCTGGGATGTGCACCGGCACGTCGCGGTGCTCGGCCGCACCCTCGGCGAGGAGCTGCTCGAACCGACCCGGATCTACGCACGGGACTGCCTGGCCCTGGCCGACGCGGCGCACGTACACGCGATGGCACACGTCACCGGTGGCGGGCTTGCGGCGAACCTAACCCGGGTATTGCCTAAGCATGTCGACGCAGTCCTCGAGAGGTCCGCCTGGACACCACAGCCGATTTTCGATCTGATCGGCGAGCTGGGCGGCGTCGCTCGCGACGAGCTGGAGCGCACTTTCAATATGGGCGTTGGCATGGTGGCCGTGGTGGCAGCATCCGACGCAGATCAGGCGCTACGACTGCTGACCGCACGCACCGCCCCGGCTTGGGTGATCGGGTCCGTGCTCCCTGGTTCGGGTCAGGCCCGGCTGGTTTCCAGCCACCCTGGAACTTCCCTTTGATCATTTACGCGCGCTGTGATCGGCTTAGGGTCACAGCGCGCGTAAATGATCACCAAGGAGCTGGCGGCTAGCGGGAAGCGCGAGCCTCGTCCTCGTCCCCGTCATCCTCGCCAGCCAGGTCGGCGTAACGGGAGTACAGGTCTTCCTCGTACTCGTCGGCGTAGCCGTCGTCAGCTACCTCATCGTCCTCGCCGACGATCTCTTTGCGTAGTGCATCGAGGTCGGTGCCGCCGCTGTTGTATTTCAGCTGGCGGGCGACCCGTGTTTGCTTGGCCTTCGCACGGCCGCGCCCCATGGCTCGACCCCCTCGAACCGGACCCCGGGGTCCGGAGTGGTCACACGTCGATCAGAACCGGCGACACGCTCGTCGGCGCCGCCGGTCGGTTTGCGTTCCTCTACGGTACCTGTTTCGGCGCCGTGACGGTATGTCGTGGCAGCCCCAACCGGCAAGCCCCGGCAGCGCATCTGGTCCCAAAGATCAGGGTACGAAGATCCCGGAGAGCCGGCCGATCTGGCTCATCCGGCGCTCGGCCAGCCGATCCGCGGCCACCGACGGCGGCACACCTTCCTCGTCTGCGATTGCGAACACCCGCTTGGTGGTGTCGAAGATCTTGGCAGCCTTCGACTTGGCCCGGTCGAAGTTGAAGCCCTCGATCTCGTCGGCGACCTGGATCAGACCGCCGGAGTTCACCACGTAGTCCGGGGCGTACAGGATTCCGCGCTCCTCGATCATCTTCTCGATGCCCTCGTGCGCCAGTTGGTTGTTCGCCGCACCACAGACGATCTTCGCGGTCAACACCGGCACGGTGTCGTCGTCCAGCGCCCCGCCGAGCGCGCACGGCGCGTAGACGTCCAGGTTGGCCCGGATCAGGGTCGTCGTGTCGGCAACCGCGTCGACCTCGGGATGATCGGTCCTGACCTGCTCGATCGCGGACTCCATCACATCGGTGATCACGACCTGGGAGCCGTCCTCGAGTAGGTGGTTGACCAGGTGCCGGCCGACCTTGCCGACGCCGGCCACGCCGACCCGGCGATCGCGCAGGCTCGGGCTGCCCCAGACCTGCTCGGCCGCGGCACGCATGCCCTGGAAGACCCCGTACGCGGTCAAGATCGAAGAGTCGCCGGCTCCGCCGTACTCGATCGACCGGCCGGTGACGAAGTCGCACTCCCGGCTGACGATGTCCATGTCCGGGGTAAATGTGCCGACGTCGCACGCGGTGATGTAGCGGCCGCCAAGCGACTGGACGAACCGGCCGTAGGCGCGCAGCAGACCCTCGGACTTGTCCTTGGCCGGGTCGCCGATGATCACGGCCTTTCCGCCACCAAGATCGAGCCCGGCCATCGCGGCCTTGTACGCCATGCTCCGGGAAAGGTTGAGCACGTCGACCAGCGCGGCATCCTCGCTCTGGTACGGGTAGAACCGGGTGCCCCCGAGCGCCGGACCCAGTGCGGTTGAGTAGATGGCGATGATCGCCTTAAGTCCGGTCCCGGGGTCCGCGCAATAAGTCACCTGCTCATGGCCCGTATTGCGGCCAAATACCCCACTGCCAGTGGTGTCGGTCACGGTAGTGACTCCATCGGTGCGGCCCGCGACTTGTGGTGCGGGCGTTCACGCCCAACGATAGGCCCGAACGGGGTTGCTGATCTCCACGGCCTCCCGATCCTGCCGCAGCGCGACGCGAGCGTTGCGAATGTAGGAGGATTCCGATGTGAGAACGTCGGTGATCACGCCGTATACGGCCTATCTGCGGGTGTACGAACCGCTGCAGGCCTTCCCCGAGTCGGCCCGGGCCCGATGGCGGGAGTACGTCGGATCCGGCGCCACCCTGGAACGGATCTCCGGGTCGCAGGCCGAGCATCGGCAGGCGCTGGCCGGGCTGCTGGCCACCCCGCCGGTGGTGGTTCCACCGCACGAGAGCACCGACGCGTATGGCCTGATTGTTGATGGTTCGGTGCTGCTGTGCCCGCTTCAGACCCGGTTGCGGTGTTGGGCCGCGATCGCCGAGACCAAGGTGCAGCTACCGCAGCCCATCACCGATGTGGTGTTGCCCCCGGTCGTAGTCGAGCAGGCCGAGGCGGACTTCGAGCGCTGGCGAGCGGACCATCCGGACGAGCAGCAGCACATCCTGACTAACACGTGGTTCGTCCCATTGCGGTGGTTCGTCCCGTTCACCCAGGACGAGCGCACGTTCGAGCTCGGCGCCGACAGTCGCCCGCGCACTCTGTATTTCCGGACGCCGATGGTGGAGGCGCGCCGCCGGGTGGCCCGTGCGCTGCGCGTGCTGGATCGCACGGTCTCGGATGGCCCCATCATCAAAGGCGTGATTGACCTGGGCCAATGGTTGGAGAGCTTTCATCCGCATTCGTGGATCGAGCTTGACTACGGCGGTCTGGTCCATCTGCTCGATGACGAGGCGCTGGCCGATGACCAGTCGGCCGCCGACGTTGCCGAGGCACTTGCCGCGCTTGCCGCAGAAGACGCCCGAACGGCGGCAGCGTCCTATACCCGACTCATGGAACGATGGCGCGCGGTCCAGGCTTTGGAACGCGCAAGCTGACTATCCGACACACGGTGCGATGTCGTCACTACCGATGGTCGTCTAGGTAATGCGGCAATCGAGCGATCGGGTCAGCTCAAGTCAGCAAAGCGAGTGACGTACCTAGTCACTCGATCGTTAATAAGATGGCCCGGTAGGACCATTTCGGACATCCGGGCACAAGAGGCAGGATTCATCTTGTCGAACCAGATACTGGGTTCGGTGCCTGGGAGGAGGCCGCAGATGACAGCACGCACCCCTGACGCCGAGCCGCTGCTCACCCCGGCGGAGGTTGCCACGATGTTTCGTGTCGACCCGAAAACCGTCACGCGGTGGGCAAAGGCCGGCAAGCTGACGTCGATCCGGACGCTCGGTGGTCACCGTCGTTACCGCGAAGCTGAAGTCCGCGCACTGTTGCAGGGCATTCCAGCCCAGCAGCAGCGTGGTCCGGAGTGACGTAGCAACCAACATTGCGACGTCGTCGCCGCGCTCGTCTCCACCGGAGGCGGGCGCGGCGCCGCATGTCAGGCCCGGTCGGTGCATACCGTGGTGCCGTGACCGGGTACGAGGAGCCGCCGAGCGCGGCCGGGGTGGGGGTCGGGCCGCATCCGTTGCCGTGGCCGTCCGATCCGCGCCTGGATCCTGAGCTGCTCGCCGCTGGTGACCGGCGCAACGTGGTTGACCGGTACCGGTACTGGCGGCTCGAGGCGATCGTGGCCGACCTCGACACGCACCGGCACGACTTC
Organism: Sporichthyaceae bacterium; assembly: GCA_022616375.1. GTDB lineage: Bacteria > Actinomycetota > Actinomycetes > JAKEEW01 > JAKEEW01 > JAKEEW01. Next base: position 4,510 of record JAKEEW010000291.1, on the reverse strand, counting down.
CATGTCGCGATCGAGAACTGGAAGCACGACCTCAACATCGGCAGCGTGATCCGCACGGCGAACGCGTTCCTGGCCCGCGAGGTGCACATCGTCGGCCGGCGGAAGTGGAACCGCCGCGGCGCCATGGTGACCGATCGGTATCAGCACATCCGGCACCATGACGACATTGCGGACCTTGCCGCGTGGGCCGCTGCCGAGCAGCTCCCGGTGTTCGGCGTGGACAACCTGCCCGGCTCGGTCCCGATCGAGTCCACCGTGTTGCCGCGACGCTGCCTGCTGTTGTTCGGCCAGGAGGGTAGCGGCCTGTCCGAGCCGGCCCGGGCCGCGGCCCAGACCGTGTGCTCGATCGCCCAGTTTGGCTCAACTCGCTCCATCAACGCCGGTGCGGCGGCGGCCATCGCCATGCATGCTTGGATCCGGCAACATGTGTTCGACCAGCAGCGGTAACGATTTGCTACGGATTCCGTCGCCGTCCTCTCCGCCGGCGACGAATACAGCGCTACGCTCCGCTGCCAGGGCCCGAGAACATCACCAGATCCGGAGGTAGCGAGTGGGTGAACCCGCTGTCCGGCTGGTCGCGTTGCGCAAAGAGTTCGGCACCGGAGACCAGCGGGTCGTGGCCGTCGACGGGATCGACCTCGACATCGCCGACGGTGAGTTCACCACGCTGCTCGGACCATCCGGATCCGGCAAAACCACCGTGCTTCGCATGATTGCCGGCTTCGAGCGACCGACCGAGGGACAGGTCATGCTCGGCGGCCAGGACGTCACCACGAAGGCGCCGTTCGAACGCGACGTGAACACCGTGTTCCAGGACTACGCGCTGTTCCCGCACATGACCGTGGCCCAGAACGTGGGCTACGGCCTGCGGGTCAAGCGGGTGCCCGGCCCGCAGCGGCGGCAGCGGGTTGCCGCGGCCCTTTCCACGGTCCGGCTCGACGGGTTCGGGCCACGCCGTCCCAGCCAGCTGTCCGGCGGCCAGCGGCAGCGGGTCGCGCTGGCCCGTGCCCTGGTCAACCGGCCCAAGGTGCTGCTGCTCGACGAGCCGCTCGGGGCGCTTGATCTGAAGCTGCGCGAGCAGATGCAGGTCGAGCTCAAGGCGATCCAGCGCGAGGTCGGCATCACGTTCGTGTTCGTCACCCACGACCAGGACGAGGCGCTGACCATGTCCGACCGGGTCGTGGTGTTCAACCACGGCCGGATCGAGCAGGTCGGCACGCCCAGCGAGATCTACGAGCAGCCGGGCAGCCAGTTCGTCGCCGGCTTCGTCGGCACCTCGAACCTGCTGCAGGGCAACGCGGCCGCTGCGGTGCTCGGCCAGCCCGGGGTATGGAGCATCCGCCCGGAGAAGATCCGGCTCGTGCCGGACGGCGGGGAGCGCGGTCCCGATGGCGGCCGCCGAGCCGCGCTGGACGCCGGCGAGATCGCGACCACCGGGGTGGTGCGCGAAGCGGTCTACACCGGTGCGGCCAGCCGGATCGTGGTGACCCTCGATGCCGGCGGCGAGTTGGTCGTGGTCCGGCCCAACGTCACCACCTCGGCGCAGGACGCGACCGAGCTGCGCGACCAGCGGGTCACCCTGGTGTGGCGGCGTGATCATGTCTACCGCGTGGCCGACGCCGACGCGGACTAAGGAAACAACGAGGAGGCATTTATGCGTGCGTTGCGGACGGCCAAGGTCGCCACCGCGCTCACCGCACTGGTGCTCGTCGCCGCCTGCGGCGACGACGGTGGCGGTGGCGGGACGACCACCGGCAGCGGCTTCACCCCACCGGACCTGCCGGCGCTGACCGCGCTCGGTCCGGGCGAGGGCCAGGTCAACCTGGTGGCCTGGGCCGGATACGTGGAAGACGGCACGAACGACCCGGCCGTGGACTGGGTCACCGGGTTCGAGCAGGAGACCGGGTGCCAGGTCAACGTCACGCTGGGCAACACCTCGGACGAGATGGTCCAGCTCATCAAGTCCGGTCAGTACGACGCGGTGTCGGCATCCGGCGACGCGTCGCTGCGTCTGATCGCGGGCGGCGACGTGGAGCCGGTCAACACCGCACTGATCCCGAACTACGCCGACGTGTTCGACGGCCTGAAGAACAAGGCCTGGAACACCGTCAACGGCAAGTCCTACGGCGTCCCGCACGGCCGCGGCGCGAATCTGCTGATGTGGCGCACCGACCAGGTGACCCCGGCGCCGGACTCGTGGAGCGTGGTGTTCGACGCCAACTCGCCGTACAAGGGCAAGGTGACCGCGTACGACTCGCCGATCTACATCGCGGACGCGGCGCTCTACCTCATGGCGACCCAGCCGGACCTGGGCATCACGAACCCGTACGCGCTTGACGAGACCCAGTTCAACGCCGCGATCGACCTGCTGCGCCAGCAGAAGGAACTGATCGGCGAGTACTGGAGCGACTACCTCAAGGAGGTCCAGGCGTTCAAGAGCGGTGACACGGTGGTCGGCACCACCTGGCAGGTCATCGCGAACGTGGCCCAGGGCGAGGGTGCACAGGTCGAGGTCACCCTGCCGAAGGAGGGCTCCACCGGCTGGTCCGACACCTGGATGGTGGCCACCTCGGCGAAGAACAAGAACTGCGCCTACCTGTGGCTCGACCACATCATCTCGCCGACGGCGAACGCGGCGGTCGCCGAGTACTTCGGTGAGGCGCCGAGCAACAAGCTCGCCTGCCAGGAGACGGCCGACCCCAACCACTGCGCGACGTTCCACGCCGAGGACGAGGACTACTTCGCCAAGGTCTGGTACTGGACCACGCCGATCGAGCAGTGCCTGGACGGCCGGACCGACGTCACGTGCAAGAACTACGCGGAGTGGACCCAGGCCTGGTCCTCGCTGCGCAACGCATGAGTGCTGGCACGGCAACCGAGCCCGGTGTGACGGCCAAGCCGCCGTCACACCGGGTCTCCGGTTTCCTGCATCGGCATCCCCGGCTGCAGCTGGCCGGGCTGCTGTCCGCGCCGATGCTGTGGCTGGTGGTCGCCTACCTGGGTGCGCTGGCCGCGATGCTCGTGACCTCACTGTGGACCACCGACCCGTTCACCAACGACGTGGTCAGGGTCTGGACCTGGGAGAACTTCAAGCAGCTGGTCACCGACCCGGCCTACCCGCGGGTGGCGCTGCGCAGCGTGGCGGTAGCCGGGCTGGTCACGCTGATCTGCGCAACCATCGCGCTGCCGATGGGATTCTTCATGGCCCGGGTGGTCCCGCCCCGATGGCGCGGCTGGCTCGTGGTCGCGGTGCTCACCCCGCTCTGGGCGTCCTATCTCGTGAAGGTCTACGCCTGGCGGGTCATGCTGCAGTCCAACGGGGTGCTGGATTCGGTGCTCGGCCCGCTCGGCCTGTCCAGCCCCGGGTTCGGCCTGGTCGCGATCGTCATCGTGCTGACCTACCTGTGGCTGCCGTACATGATCCTGCCGGTGTACGCCGGGTTCGAGCGGATGCCGGCGTCCTACCTGGAAGCGTCCGGCGACCTCGGCGCCCGCCCGCTGCGCACGTTCCGCTCGGTGCTGCTGCCGATGGTGTTCCCGTCGCTGGTGGCCGGCTCAATCTTCACGTTCTCGCTCAGCCTCGGGGACTACATCACCGCCCAGATCGTCGGCGGGCAGGCGCAGCTGATCGGCAACGTGGTCTACACCAACATCGTGCTCGACCTGCCGTTCGCGGCCGCGATCGCCACCGTGCCGGTGGCCATCATGGTGCTTTACCTGATGGCGGTCCGCCGCACCGGAGCGCTGGACAATCTATGACGACGGACCACCGATGACGACGGACCACCTATGACGACGGAATACCGATGACGCTGTCCCGATCGACGAAGATCTTCCTGGCCCTGTTCACCGGGCTCGGGCTGGCCGTCATCTACGTACCGCTGCTGGTCGTGCTGGTGAACTCGTTCAACTCCGACCGCACGTTCGGCTGGCCGCCGCCCGGCTTCACCACCGAGTGGTGGTCCCGCGCGATCGGCAACGACGGCGCGATGAACGCGCTCACCACCAGCATCAAGGCGGGCCTCGGGGCGACTGCGCTGGCGCTGGTGCTCGGCACGATGGCCGCGTTCGCGGTGAACCGGTTCAAGTTTTTCGGCCGGGATACCATCTCGCTACTCGTGGTGCTGCCGATCGCGCTGCCCGGCATCGTCACCGGGATCGCGCTGAACAACGCGTTCCAGGTGACCGGCGTCTCGTTCGGGCTGTTCACGGTCATCGTCGGGCATGCCACGTTCTGCATCGTGGTGGTCTACAACAACGTGCTGGCCCGGCTGCGCCGGACCGCGGGCAACGTGCTCGAGGCGTCCGCCGACCTGGGCGCGGGCAGCTGGCAGACGTTCCGGATGGTGACGTTTCCGCTGGTCCGCTCCGCACTGCTGGCCGGCGGGCTGCTGGCGTTCGCGCTGTCTTTCGACGAGGTCATCGTGACCACGTTCACCGCCGGCCCGGGCACCCAGACACTGCCGATCTGGATCCTGTCGAACCTGTTCCGGCCGAACCAGGCGCCGAT